>JACDBP010000068.1 GCA_013694835.1 Chloroflexota bacterium | reverse complement strand
GCTGCACGAAGCGCGGCGGCTGGAGGCCGGCCACCATCGGCGTCGAGCGAGGCCCTGGCTCGAACCACTGCTCCGGCGGGCGCGGCGTCCCCCAGCCGCCGGTGTCGGCGGTCCAGCGGTTGCGATCGCTGGGCGGGGGCGAGTAGCTGCTGGTCGTCTCGTCGGGTCGCTCAGGCGACGCGGCGTCGTACCCGCTGGGGCGGGTCGGATCGGTCATGAAGGCTTGTCTCCGGGCGGGTCGTCAGCCGTGGTCGCGCAGGGCCGCCGACGCGGATGAGGATGGTGGTCTGTGGAGCCTGACAGGTCCGTGTTCACACGCGGGTCGCGCGAGGTGAAGAAACCGTAAGCTCGCGCGGCAGCCTGACCGTGACCTCCGTGCCGCGACCGGGCGTGCTCTGGATGGTCACGCGACCACCGTGCATCTCCACGATGGACTGCACGATCGAGAGGCCGAGGCCCGAGCCGGCGGCCCGGCCCTCCTGCACCCTGGCACCGCGGTAGAAGCGGTCGAAGACGCTCGGCAGCTCCTCCGCCTCGATCCCCACGCCGGTGTCGATGACGTCAAGCTCGGCACCGTCGTCGACTTCACGCAGCACCACCTGGACGCTGCCGCCGCGCGGCGTGAACTTGATGGCGTTGCTGATGAGGTTGCTGAGCACCTGCCCGATGCGCGGTGGGTCGTGGCGCTGGGGGAGCGGCTGCGCCGGCAGCTCCATCGCCAGCTCGATGCCCTTCCGGGCGGCGGTCGGCTCGGCCTGGTGGACGGCGCTCTCGACGACCCCGCGCAGGTCGTCTGGACGCAGGTCGAGGGCCACCAGCCCCGAATCGAGCTTGGACAGCTCCAGCAGGTTGGTGGCGAGCCAATCGAGCCGTTCGATCTGCTGGCGGCTCTGGTCCATGAACTCGTCGCGGGTCGCCTGGTCGGCCACGGCCCCCTCCGTCAGCAGCTCGTTGAACGTGCGCAGCGCGGCGATGGGCGTGCGCAGCTCATGGCTCACGTCCGCCAGGAAGTCACGGCTCCGATCACGGTCGCCACGCGTGAACTCAACGGTCTCCTGGAGGCGCGCAGCCATCCCGTTGAAGGCGGCGGCAAGCTCGCCCACCTCCGGCGAGCCGCCCTCCGGGACCGCCACGCGGGCGCCCAGGTCGCCCTCCTCCAGCCGGCGCGTGGCACGCGTGAGCCTGCGGATGGGGTCGGTGAGTCGCGCTGCCAGTAGCACCGAGGCGAGCACGGCCACGACGAGTGCCAGGACGCCGGCTGCGAGCATCACCGTCACGATGGTCTGGATCGTCTGCGCTCGAAGCGACGGGTCCGTCAGGGTGATGGTGATCAACCGGATCGGCGCTGTGCTGCCGGTACCCCAGAAACCGTCGTGGAGCGTGAACGTCTGCTCGCGGCGCACTTCGTCCCCCTGGCCGCGGTTGCCCAGCAGGATCTTCAGTCGATAGGCGACGGTCTCGGGGCGTTCCGGGCTCTCCGACACCACGATCTCCACGTTGGCCTGAGCCACGAGCGTGGCGAAGTCCCGAGTCCTGCCCGACTGCGGGGTGCCGAGCGCCTGGAGCAGCTGCGGCGACGGTGCCGGCGGATCGGTGCCCAGCAGGATCGGAAACGGCGTCTCGGTGTCGAGTCCGAGCTGCTGGATCAGGTGCAGCTTCATCACCTCGTGCATCAGACGTGTGCGCGTCTCGAGGCTCTGGTTCTCCTGCCGCGCGAAGTACCCCTCGAGCAGCGGCGGCAGCGTGGCAAGGACCAGTGTGAGCGCGATGGCGACCACCGCCATGAACGCGACCACGAGGCGCGCACGGAAGCTGCGCGGGAGCAGCGGACCACCGCGGCGCTCGGCGGGGCGGACAGCGGCCGGAGGGCGGGTGGCCGTGACGGGCACCGCCTCGGGCTCGATGGTCCGGTCGTGCGTGGTCATGCGGGACGCACGGCCGATCGGCGGGACGGCCCGCGGGTAGGCCGGAGGAAGGACCGGGCTACCGTCACCGTTCGGCGAAGGCGTAGCCCGCGCCGCGCACCGTCAGGATGAACGACGGGTCGGATGGGTCGTCCTCGAGCTTCTCGCGCAGGTGGCTGACGTGGACGTTGATCGTCTTCTCGTCCTGGTCCAGCGCTTCGTAGTCACGGACCAGCTCCAGCAGCTCGCGCCGGCTGTAGACGCGCCCCGGCCGCGAGGCAAGGTGCCGCAGGATCTCGAACTCGGTGGCCGTCAGGCTGACCCGGTTGCTGCCGCGGGAGACCCGCCGGCGCTCCAGGTCGATGAGCAGGTCGTGGTGGCGGATGACGCGTCCTCCGGCGGCGTCGGCGAGGTCGCCGTAGGCACGCCGCAGCAGGGCCTTGATGCGGCTCATCAGCTCGCGCAGGCCGAACGGCTTGGTCATGTAGTCGTCGGCGCCGAGCTCGAGCCCGATGACCTTGTCGAACTCCTCGTCGCGTGCCGTCAGGAACAGCACCGGCGCCTTCGATCCGGTTGCCCGCAGCCGTCGCAGCATCTCGAAGCCGTCCATGCCCGGGAGCCGCACGTCGAGGACCACCAGGTCCGGAGCCTGCTGCGTCGCGTAGACGAGGCCCTCCTCGGCATTCTTCGCCACGACGACCAGGTATCCCTCCTGCTGGAGGGCGTATTCGACACCGCGCGCGACGGCATACTCGTCTTCGACGACGAGGATCGTTGCAGACATGGCAACGATGCTACATCGGCACATCGTTCTGCTAGGATGCTGCCTCCCGCCGGAGCGGCCGCGCGAGCTTGCGTGGCGCCCAGCGAGGCTCCGCCAGACGATGTCCGGGACCTCCCGTCCCGCGCCCACACGAGAGGTTCCGCACGTGGCCCGACCTGCACTCGCTGCAACCCGACGCACGGTGACCGGCAAGGCCGTCGGCCGGCTCCGCCGAGAGGGCCAGCTACCGGCCGTCGTCTACGGGCACGGCGTAGAGTCCCAGTCGATCCAGCTGGACGCACGCGAGTTCGACACGCTGCGCCGCCACGTCGGCCGCAACGCGATCGTCGATCTGAAGCTGGAGGGCGGCCGCGCCCGCCCGGTGATGGTCCATGCCGTGCAGGTCCACCCGGTGAGCCGCAAGACGATCCACGCCGACCTGTTCGTGATCAGGATGTCCGAGGAGATGACCGTCGACGTGGCCATCGCCTTCACGGGCGAGTCGGTCATGGTCGACAAGATGGGCGGCACGTTGCTCCACCTTCGGGAGTCGGTGAGCGTCCGGGCGCTGCCGGATGCCATCCCCTCGGAACTGGCGCTCGACATCACGCCGCTCGACTCGTTCGATGCCGTGCTTCACGTCTCCGATCTCGTCGTGCCCGAGGGCGCGACCGTTCTGACCGATTCGCACGAGCCCCTGGCACGCGTCCAGCCGCCGCGAGTCGAGGAGGAGCCGGTCGTCGCCGACGAGGGTGCGGGCGAGGGTGCACCCACTGAGGAAGAGGCCGAGCCCGATGCCGAGGCCGCCGGGGGCGACTCCGAGGGCTGATTCGCGGTCGCCCAGGTGTCAGGCTCTGCCGCGCCGAGAGCACGTCACCGGCCCGTCACACCTCATCCGTAACATCGCGGCCGTGAAGCGAACTCCGATCGTGCTGGCGCGTGCACTGACGCTGGGCTTGACCGCTGTCCTGGTCGTGGCGGCATGCGCCGGCGGTTCACAGGCGACGCCCCGGTCGGGCGACCCGGCACCTTCGACCAGCTCAACGGCGTCGGCCGCGTCGCCGACGTCAGGTGGTTCCTCGAGCCCGGGCACGACCCCCCCGGGCACGACTCCGGGCACGACTCCCTCCGGAACCCCTTCCACCGTGGCCCCCTCATCGACCGCGGCGTCGTCGGCCTCGGCTTCTCCGCCGTCTGTGGGCACGACCACGCCGGCCGGGACGAACTCGCCCAGCGGGGAACCCACGGCGCCTGCCAGCCCGACGACCCCGTCCGGACCCCTGGCAGCGACCTGGGCCCGACTCCGCGCTAGCGGCGACGTGCCGGCAGCCCGGGAGGACCACACCTGGACCGTCGACGGCGATGGCGCGGTCGCGTACCTCTTCGGCGGTCGCTCAGGATCCAAGTCGTTCGACGACCTGTGGGCCTATGACCTCGCGGCAGACGCCTGGCAACGCGTCCAGGCCGCCGGGGTCGGCCCAAGTCCACGTTTCGGCCACACGGCGAACTGGGTCTCCGGTGTCGGGCTCGTCGTCTGGAGCGGGCAGGCCGGCTCGGACTTCTTCGATGACCTGTGGGCCTTCGACCCGGCGGCCCGAGCGTGGCGCATGCTGCCCTCCCAGGGCGACGTCCCGGCGAAGCGCTATGGATCCTGCGCCGCGCTCGGGCCGGATGGGCGGCTCTGGATCAGCCACGGCTTCACCGACACCGGTCGCTTCTTCGACACCCGGGCGTACGACTTCGGATCCGGCAGCTGGAGCGACGTGACGCCGGCAGACCGCCAGCCGATCGAGCGGTGTCTTCACGACTGCTGGTGGACACCCGGCGGCAAGTTCCTGCTCTATGCCGGACAGACCAACGGCGTCCCGGCACTCGGCGATCTCTGGAGCCTCACACCGGACGCGGCCGGCGGCGCGGTGTGGGAGCAACTGCCCAAACCGGAGCCGCGCCCCCGTCAGCTGTACGCCCAGGCGCAGCTTGGCGGCCAGGTCTACGTGTTCGGTGGGTCCGACCCGGACAGCCGGAAGCTGAACGACGTGTGGCAGCTGGATCCGATGGAGCTGACCTGGGCCGAGCTGCCCGGGAACGAGGGGCCAGCCGGGCGGGCAGGCGGCACCCTCGTCGCCGACGAGTCCCGCGATCGACTGCTGCTGTGGGGCGGCAAGACCGACGACGGTGCCCTGGACGACGGTTGGGAGCTGACGTTGGCCGCCGAGGGCTGATCTCGCAGTCGCCCCACGCGCGGGCCGCGCGCCGGATGGCATGCTTGCGCGGATGCGCCAGACGAAGCTCGTGTGCACGCTCGGACCGGCCAGCATCGAGCGTGTCCCGGAGCTCGTCACGGCCGGCATGGACATCGCTCGGCTGAACTTCTCGCACGGCAACGTGGCTGACCACCAGCGAGCGGCGGCCGCGGTCAGGGAGGCGGCGAGCGCAGCTGGAAGGGTCGTCGGCATCCTCGCGGACCTGCCGGGCCCCAAGGTGCGGATGGGCTCCTTCCCCGGCGGCAAGGAGACCCTGGCGACGGGCGCGCGGTTCCTGCTCCACCCGCTCGACCCGGCCACGGCACCAGAGGGCGACGCGACCGGCGTCTCGACCAGCCACCAGGGCCTTCCCGCCGACCTCCGCGCCGGCGATCGGGTCCTGCTTGCCGACGGCGCGGTCGAGTTGCGCGTCCTGGAGCCCGGCTCGGACACCGAGCCAGCCGTGACCGAGGTGGTCCGCGGCGGCGTGGCGCGCTCCCGGACCGGTGTCAATGTCCCCTCGGAGCGGTTGTCGCTCCCGGCGGTCAGTGCCGCGGACCTGGCGGCTTTGGACGCCGCGCTCGCGCTCGGCGCGGACTTCGTGGCCCAGTCCTTCGTGCGGCGGGCCGACGACATCCGCGAGCTCCGAGCGGCGATGGCGGACCGAGCCGTGCCGATCGTGGCCAAGATCGAGACGCGCGCCGCGATCGATGCGCAGGACGCCATCCTGGCCGAGTCGGACGCGATCATGGTCGCCCGCGGCGATCTTGGCGTGGAGATCGACTTCGAGGATGTGCCGCTCGTCCAGAAGGAGCTGGTGCGCCGGGCACGCGTCGCCGGCGTGCCGGTCATCGTGGCGACGCAGATGCTCGAGTCGATGACGGCCGCCCCTCGGCCGACACGCGCCGAGGCGAGCGACGCCGCGAACGCGGTCCTCGACGGCGCGGACGCGATCATGCTGTCCGCCGAGACCGCCGTGGGCGCCTTTCCGATCGAGGCCGCGCAGGCCGCCGTGCGCATCGTGGCCGTCGCCGATGAGCGCGGAGCCAGGTATTCGCCGCCCATCGACCGCTCGGCCCTGCATCCCAAGGCCGGCACGTGGCGCCCCTCGGCGGTGCCTGGCGGCGCCGACGTCGACGCGGCGTGGGCCCTTGCGGCGGCCGCGGCGGATCTTGCCGATCGGGACCCGAAGATCGTGGCCATCGGCTGTTTCACAGGTACCGGGCGCCGCGCGGCGCTGCTCTCGTCGGCGCGGCCACGGGAGCTCATCGTCGCCTTCTCGCCTGACCTGGAGGTCCTTCGACGTCTCACCATCTGGCACGGCGTCGAGCCGCGGCCGCTCGACCCTCCGGGCGACACGGACGGCCTGATCGCGACGATGGCCGACGCCCTGCAGGCGTGTGGCCGAGCCAGTCCCGGCGAGCTCGTGGTGCTGGTCGCGTCGAGCCCGGACGGCCGCGGGCGCACGAACCTCGTCAAGGTGCACGCGATCGAGCCGACGCCGTGATAGATCTCGTGGGCGGTGGTCACTCGACGGGCCGGCGGAACGCGGCTCGCTGGACGGCGTGCTCCTCGCCGCGTTCGACCGATCCGGCAGGTGCACCTCGCTGCGCCAGTGGTGGCACGCCGGGCTATAGTCGCGTCATCGGTGCGACGTGAAGCGCCCGAGTCGGGGAGGGGTTTCCATGGCCCGCAAGGCAGCGGTCTCCATCTTCCTCGCGCTCTTGGGCGTGGTATCAGCTGCTGCGGCTCCAACTGCAAGGCAAGCTCGTGCCGTTCCTGGACTGAAAGGCAGGTCGATGGACGAAGAGGACGTTCGAGGGCGCGCCGAGGCCCTCTGTGC
>JACDBP010000004.1 GCA_013694835.1 Chloroflexota bacterium | reverse complement strand
CCGCCGATCCGAGCGGGACACCGTTCGTGTGGCCGTGGGAACGGCGGCTACGATGTCGGCTGAGTCCCCGTGGCTCAGTGGATAGAGCAACCGCCTTCTAAGCGGAAGGTCGCAGGTTCGAGCCCTGCCGGGGACGCCACCGAGCACGTGATCGCGAGGCGTCGTCTTCAAGGGGCGTCGGAGTCCCAGTCGTAGCCGCGCAGCGCGCGGAGCAGGTCGCTAGCGGCCGCTCCACGCTCCACCGTTGCCGGGCCGCACCACCGGTGCGTACGCCGGTACGCGGACGAAAGTACGGCTTCCGGGGGTGGACCTCGGAGGGCAGCATGCAGTCGATCGACCGCACCGGACGACACCGTACCGGCCACCTGATCAGCACTTCCATCTGTCACCGCGTGCCGATGCGCGGGGTGCAGTCCCGCACCCGAACGATACAGGGAGTACCGATGGCGTCGACAATGACCGAGCTGGCACGGATGCTGACAGCCAGCGAGGTCGCGGACCTTCTACACCTGCACGTCAACACCGTGAAACGCCTGGGCGATCGGGGCGAGCTGCGCTTCTACCGCGTCTCCAAGCGGGGCGATCGGCGGTTCCGCCCCGAAGATGTCATGGACTTCCTCGCCAGGAACCACTGATCTCCCGGCGCTCCCTTCATCTCCTGCTGGCGTCGAACGCACGGACCGGCCATCGGCCCGATACTGGCTGCGTGCTTCCGCGTCCGCTCGATCGCGTCGACCGTGGCATCACTGCCTGGATGGCCAGGCACGGCATCACCCTGCTGCGGCTGGCCGTCGGCGTCGTCTTCTTCTGGTTCGGCGTCCTGAAGTTCTTCCCCGGCCTCTCGCCGGCGAGCGACCTGGCGGGACGGACGATCGAGACCCTCAGTGGTGGCCTCGTGCCGGCCGCCACGGCCGTGCCGGTGCTCGCCGCCGTGGAGTGCCTCATCGGGCTGGGGCTCATCACCGGACGGGCCATGCGGGCCACGCTGGCGCTGCTGTTCCTCCAGATGCTCGGCACGTTCACGCCACTGCTGCTGTTCCCTGCCGAAACGTGGATCCTCTTCCCGTTCTCACCCACGCTCGAGGGCCAGTACATCGTCAAGAACCTGGTGTTGGTCGGAGCCGGCATCGCCATCGGCGCGACCGTTCGTGGCGGTACGCTCGTGGCCGACCCACAGGCAGCGGCCTCGGCGGCTGCCGAGCAGCGCGGACCGGTCGGCGAGGCGGGCAGCTAGCCCGACCGCTGAGGAAGCCGAGCGTGCCCATCGACCTCGAGCTGACGCCGGAGAACCGGCTTGTCCGGCGAGCGGTGCGGGACTTCGCCGGACAGGAGATCGCTCCGCACATCCGCGAGTGGGATGCGCGCCACGAGGTCCATCCCGAGGTGTTTGCGAAGATGGCCGAGCTGGGCTTCCTCGGAGCCCCGATCCCGGAGCGGTACGGCGGATCCGGCCTCGACTACATCAGCCTCGGCATCGTGTGCGAGGAGTTGGAGCGCGCCGACACCTCGTTCCGCGTGGTGATGAGTGTCCACGTCGGTCTGAACTCCCTGACGCTCTACCAGTGGGGCACGGAGGACCAGAAACAGCGTTTCCTGGTCCCCCAGGCCAAAGGCCAGAAGCTCGCCACGTTCGCGCTCACGGAGCCCGGCGTCGGCACCGACGCGGGGAGCCTCACCACGACCGCGCGCCGCGATGGGTCCGACTACGTGTTGAACGGCGCCAAGATCTGGATCAGCCTTGCCGACCTTGCCGATCACTTCCTGGTCTTCGCGACCGTCGACCGTGCGAAGCGCCACAAAGGCATCACCGCATTCATCCTCGAGCGCGGCATGCCAGGATTCACGACGGGAACCATCGAGGGCAAGCTGGGCATCAATGCCGGCAACACCGGTGAGCTCGCGCTGCAGGACGTGCGCGTCCCGGCCGCCAATCGCCTCGGCGAGGAGGGCGAGGGTTTCACGATCGCGATGAGCGCGATCGATCAGGGCCGCTACACCGTCGCCACCGGCGCCGTCGGGTTGGCACAAGCGTGCCTGGATGCAAGTCTCAAGTACGCCCATGAACGGCGCACCTTCGGCCAGGAGATCGGTCAGCATCAGCTCGTGAAGCAGATGCTCGCGAAGATGGGCCAGGGCATCGAGGCGGGTCGCCTCCTGTGCTGGCAGGCCGCATGGCGCAAGAATCGCGGCCTGCGCAATACCCGCGAGACGAGCCTCGCCAAGTGGTTCGCGACCGATCATGCCGTCCAGAGCGCGCTGGACGCCGTCCAGATCCACGGTGCCTATGGCTACTCGAACGAGTACCCGGTCGAGCGCTACCTGCGGAACTCCAAGGCGGCAGTCATCTACGAGGGCACCAGCCAGCTCCACACGCTGATCCAGGCTGACTACCTGCTCGGCTATCGCGATGACCGGCCACTCCGGTGCCCGCAACCTCCAGCGCCAGGCTACGAGGCCGGCTCGCCCGGCTGACCAGCGAGTTCGGCCCTGCGAAGGACTGACGGCGCGAGACATGGTCCGGCCACGCACGCGGGACGCATCGGTTAGCTCCCAACAGCTAACTTCTTCATGAATAGCCGTTGACGGCTACTTCGAGAAGCAGTAGCCTTCTGGGGGTGACCGCCATCGTGACTCGAAGCACCCGCCATGGACGCGCTGCCGACATCCCTGCCGGCACCGTCGACAGCACACCAGCGGTGGTCCTGTTCGGCGATGTCGTCGGTTCGCGGCGCTACGTGGGTGGTGCCGCGTCGTGGTTGGCGTCGCTCAGCGACCTGTTGGACGAGCATTACGGGGCCGGGCGGCTCGCGCGCTTCGATTTCACGCAGGGCGACGAGATCCAGGGCCTCCTCAGCCCCGGTGCGGACCCGATCGCTGCGGTCCTGATCGCGACGCTCGCGGACGACGCGCCGCCGATGCGCTGGGTCGTCGTCGCCGGAACGGTGGAGCCTGGGGTGGGGCCAGCGACACGTCGCACGGGTCCCGCCTTCATCCTCGCCCGAGAAACGATCGGCCTAGCCCGCCACCGCCGCGACGGCCTGCTGGTCCGGACCACCGACTCGCGCTTGGACGAGCTGCTCGAGGGGACCGCCCCAGTGCTCGCTGAGCTGCTCGGGCGGCTCACGAAGCGCCAGCGGACGGTCGCCCGGCTGATGCTGGTGGAGGGATCCAATCAGGCAGAGGTCGCCGACGCGCTCGGCGTCGCGCGCGCGACGATCTCGGTCAGCTACCAGCGGGCCGGTCTGCGATCCATCACCCGGCTCACGCACGTCGTCCGCACCCTGATCGCCGAGGGCGCACAGGTGGCACGCCTTCCGGATACCGTGGCCTCATGACCGCCGATCCGTCCCTCGTCATCGCCTGGCTCGTGCTGGCCCACCTCACTGCCGACTTCGTGCTCCAGACGGAGCGCATGGCCGTCGACAAGTTCGGCGGCGGTCCGAAGGCGTGGTCAGCCCTGATGGCACACGTTGCGGTCGTAGGAGCCACCCTCGTGCCGGTCGTGGCGGTGTTCGGGTTGCCGGGCGTCCTGTTCCTCGCCGTGACCGTGCTCAGCCACCTTCTGATCGATCGTACGAAGATCGTCCTTTCCCGACGGGCTGAGGCCGCTGCGCTGCGCGCGGCACGCAACGCCGACGCGCCGGACGCGCCCGTTGCCACGCTGGGTGCGGCATGGACGCCGATCCCCGGCGCGCTCTTCATCGCCGATCAGCTGGCGCACATGGTCGTGCTGTTCGTCGCCTGGCTGGTTCTCCTTTCCGGCGCGAGCCCGATGGACTGGGGCGAGGGGGTCACGCGCCGGCTGGTGGGCTCCCTGGACGAAGCGACCTTTCACCAGCTCGTGCTGACCGCGCTGGTGGTCGTTGACCTGCTGATCGTCAACGTCCGTGCCGGCGCACTGTTCGTCGCGACGCTCGTCGAGCCGCAGGAGGCGGTCGTCGGCGGCGCGGACCACGACCCGACCACGGAGGATCAACGCTTGGCCCGAGAGGGGATGGCGTCGCCTGCGAAGCTCGGCGCGACGATCGGCATCCTTGAGAGGCTGGTGGTGGTGGCGCTGGTGCTTGCCGGCCAGGCGGCGGCGATCGGCCTTGTCATCGCCGCCAAGACGCTCGCCCGCTTCAAGCAGCTGGACGATCGACGGTTCGCCGAGTACTACCTTCTCGGCACCCTCGCCAGCGTCGCGGTCGCCCTCATCAGCGGTCTGATCGCCGTGGCGGTGCTGGGCCCCATCCTGCGCCGCTGAGCGTGGCGCTCGACTTCCGCCCCGCCCGCGAGGTGCACGAGCGCGCGCTCGCGATCCTCGAGGCGGAACGTGCCCATCTCATGGCGTTGCTGCCTTGGGGGGAGCTGAGCCTCACCGGCGGCTCGTCATTGCCGGAAGCGCTCACACGCGGTGACGTTGACCTGCTGCTGCGGGTCCCGCCCGCGGACTTCGAGCCGTCGGTCCGAACACTGGGCAGGCTGTACCGGCCGGTCTCCCGCGAGATGTGGACGGCCGAGTTCGCGACGTTCGAGCTGGATGGTCACGTGCTGCCGACAGGCATCGCCGTCACCATCGCCGACGGCGAGCACGATCGCTACGCCCTTGAGCAACATGTAGAACGCGTTGTTGGATTCGACCGTCGCGAACCGCTGGGCATAGAACTCAAGCCACCGCTTCTGCGGGACTCCGAGGGGGTAGAACGTCTGCCGCCAATGGCGGTACATCCAGCCTGACGTCCCGATCTGCACCGCCATCGCCGGATGGTCGGTCATCCGCCTGCGGCCCGCCGCGTGCGACGGACTCCGAAAGATGACGGTTTGGATACGCTTGCGCCGCCCCACCGCGGGTCGCCCAGCCGCAGCAGGAGCCGTCCATGCCCGCACCCGCCGAGCGCATCCGCGTCACCCTGATCGCCGGCGACGGCGTCGGCCCCGAGGTCGTCAACGCCGCCCGACGGATCATCGAGGCAGCCGGCGTCGCCATCGAGTGGGAGGAAGCCGAGGCGGGCGCGGAGGTCTTCCGCAAGGGCGATCCGTCAGGGGTGCCCTCCGAGACGATCGCCTCCATCGAGCGTAC
Source organism: Chloroflexota bacterium (assembly GCA_013694835.1). GTDB lineage: Bacteria > Chloroflexota > Limnocylindria > Limnocylindrales > CSP1-4 > JACDBP01. Next base: position 7,942 of record JACDBP010000004.1, on the reverse strand, counting down.
CCGCGTCGTGCTCAAGGGCCCACTGGAGACCCCCGTCGGCTTCGGTGAGAAGAGCGCCAACGTCACGCTTCGAAAGCTGTTCGAGACGTACGCGAACGTCCGACCCGTGCGCGAGCTGCCGGGCGTGCCGACGCGCTACTCGGGCGAGGGGATCGACTTCGTGGTCGTCCGCGAGAACGTCGAGGACCTTTATGCCGGCATCGAGTACCTCCAGACCCCGGACGTCGCGATGGCGCTCAAGCCGATATCGCGCAAGGGCTCGGAGAAGGTCATCCGTTACGCGTTCGAGCTCGCGCGCCGCGAGGGTCGGCGGAGGGTGACCTGCTGCACCAAGGCGAACATCCTCAAGATGACGGAGGGGATGTTCAAGCGGGTCTTCGAGGAGCTCGCGACCGATTACCCGGACATCCAGGCCGACCACCTGATCGTCGACAACGCCGGCCACCAGATGGTCAAGGCGCCGGCCCAGTTCGACGTGACCGTCATGACCAACATGAACGGCGACATCCTGTCCGACGTCGCCTCGGGGCTGGTCGGTGGGCTCGGGTTCGCGGCATCGGGCAATTATGGCGACGGCGTGGCGATCTTCGAGGCGGTCCACGGCTCTGCCCCGAAGTACGCCGGCAAGGACGTCATCAACCCGACCGCACTGATCCTCTCGTCGGTGATGATGCTGCGCCACCTCGGCGAGCACGACGCCGCGACGAAGATCGAGAACGCGGTCCTGGTCACGCTCGAGTCGGGCGAGGCGGTCACCCAGGACCTGGCCCGCATCGCCGGCAGCGACGTCGAGGAGGCGACCTCCACCACGGGCTACACCGACGCCGTGATCGCGAACCTGGGTCGTGCGCCGTCCAAGCAGGTCGACCGTGTCGCTCGCGGCATCGGCGACCGTGGTGCGCTGCCGGACCCGCCGGCGCGGTGGAGCTACGCCCCGAAGCGCTACGCGGCGGTGGCCCGGAAGCTCGTCGGCGTGGACGTGTACATCGAGACCGACCTCCCGGTCGAGGAGCTGGGGCCGAAGCTCGAGAAGCTCGCGCCGAAGCCGCTGAAGCTGGCGCTGATCTCGTCACGCGGGATCACGGTCTATCCGGCGGAGGCCGCCGCCGACGATGTCCGCTGGTATCGCTGCCGCTTCCTCGTCTCGGAGGGCAAGACCGACGACGCCACGGTCGAGAAGGCGCTCGCGAAACTCCTGCAGCAGATCACGCCGAAGCACCGCTGGGTGCAGGTCGCGAAGCTCCACACCTTCAACGGCGAGCCGGGCTACACGCGGCCGGCCGGCGCCGGGAGCTGACCCGCGCTACTCGCGGAGGCGGACCTGCTGCTCGATCAGGGCATGCAGGGCCGGCCGCTCGGCGTCCGCCACGCTGCGCGCCTTGACATGGCGGATCCGCTTGCCGGTCCCCTCGACGAGTCCGTCCGGGTCCTCCAGGGTCGCGCCGTCCGCGAACTGCACGTTGACCCATCCCTTGTGGGCGATGAGCGCGAACCACAGGTCGCGCATGGCAAGGCCGCTGCCGAAGGCCAGCACGCGGTCGGGCAGGTCCACGTACTCGGTGGCTTGCGGCACGACCTCGTGGAGCAACTGATGGAGGCGGTCGTGGATCGCCCGGATCTCCGGGGACAGGTCGCGGACCAGTTGCTGGAGCTTCGCCGTCTGGTCGTCCGTGGTCATCGCCGGAAGCCTAGCGCAGCCGAGCCCGCGGGATGTGCCGACCGCAGGACAGGCAGGGCGGTCAGGGTCGGCAGGTACGATACGCGGCCATGACCGTCGATGACCGCTTCGAGGGCCTGCTGGACGACCTCTCCGGCTTCTACCGGAGCTGGCTGATCTACCTCGGGCTGGAGCTGGAGCTCATCGCCGCACTTCATCGCGCCGCGGGCACAGGGCGGACCGTCGAGGAGCTGGCGGGTGACGTGGGTTGCGCCAGCGGGCCGGTCGACGGGTGGTGTCGGGCGGCATACGCCTACGGGCTCGTGGAGCTGGTGGGCCGCGGCGAGCCAGCCCCGCGGTTCCGCGTGGAGACGGAGCTGGCGTCCGTCCTGCTTGATGAACGACTGCCGGAGTACCTGGGCGGCCAGTTCGTGTTCAGTGTCGGGGCCAGCCTCGACCACGGCCGGATGCTCGAGTTCTTCCGCAGCGGGGAGCCGGAGGGAGCCCGCTCGCCTCGCTTCCACCGTGCCGTGGAGAAGCTGAATGCCCAGGACACCGTCCTGTTCATGGACCAGGCGCTGGTGCACCTTGACGCGGCTGCCCGCGCCCTAGGTGATGGCGGCGCGGCGCTGGACGTCGCCTGTGGCGGCGCGGGCTGGCTGGTGACGATGGCGCGGGCGTTCCCGCGGGCCTCACTGACCGGCATCGAGTTCGAGCCGGATTGGCTGGAACGTGCCCGCAGCCGAGTTCGGGCCGCTGGCTTCGACGGTCGTATCACCATCGAGTCCCGAGATCCGGTCCGTCTGGAGTGGGCCGACCGGTTCGACCTGGTCTACCTGCAGGACGTCCTTCACGAGCTGCCCGACCCGGTGGACACGCTGCGTGGTGCGGCGAAGGCGCTGCGCGCCGGGGGCACGCTCGCGGTGCTCGACTGGTGCATGCCGGAGGAGATCGAGGACTACCGCTCGCCGCACGGCGAGCTGCTGTGGGGCTACCAGCTCGACGAGCTCTACCAGGGCACGAGCCTGTTGACACGCGAGGGGTTCCGCAGGCTCTTCGCCGAGGCCGGCCTGAGCGACCCGAGGCTCATCGAGCTCGAGGCTGGTGCGACGCTCTTCGTCGTGCGTCGCGGGGACTGACGACGCTGCCCGCCCCCGCGGCGCGGTCGGCTACTCGACGACGACGCTGCCCGACATCTGGTCGTGGATGCCGCATCGGTACGCGAACGTGCCGGCCGTCGCGAACGTGCGCGGATAGGTGCCGGCCTTGGCCATGCGGGGACTCTCGGCCGTGCCGTCCGTCCATTTGACGGTGTGGGGTGCGTCATCGTTGTTGGTCCAGACGACCTCCGCGCCGGCCTTGACGGTCACTGCCGGGGGCGTGAAGGTGAAGTCCTTGATCGACACGGTCGCACCGCCCGCGGTCGGCGCTGAGGCCCCGGGTGCGGAAGCTGCCGGGCTCGATGCACGGGGCGTGGCCGTTGTGCCGCCGCCGCTGCATGCGGCGGCCAGGGCGGCGATCACCGATAGGGCCGCCAGGAACATGGAACGTCGCATCAGTCGTGCACTCCTCGATGTCGGGGGGTCGGCGCGCTGAGTGATGGATCATCCAGGGAGGCGCCGGCTGGGCATGCGGGCGGCTGCGGTCTGCAACCGGTCCACGGGCATTCCTACGGTAGCCGCGGCGCTTTCGGTTTGCATCACCGCCCACATGCCGGATCCCCCCGGCCTGGTGATGCTCCTGGAGGGATACGGCTTCCAGGTCGCGCCGGGTGTGGAAGGCATGGACATCGCGTTGGGCGACGACATGCTGTCGATCCGGACCGCCGTCGCGGCGCCGTTCGCGGTCGATCCATGCCGCCCCGTGCCTGGGCGGGCTCAGGCACGGCCTGAGGGCCGGCTGGCAGCCATCGGCCTGGCGACGGTTGATCACCAGCGCTTCGCCGGTGATCACGGCCTGAGATCGCTCGACCCCGGCCCGCACGATGACCTGCTGGGGGCCCGCAGCTGGCGCTGGACGGGCGGCGACCGCCTCGTCCTCCTCGAGCCCTCGACGGAGGGCCGGCTGGCTGGCGCGCTCGCGAGGCTCGGTGAGGGTGCGCTGGTCATCTACCTGTCGCCTGGAGCCGCTGCCCGGATCGAGGGCGGTCGGGCGACCGCGCTCAGCGCGCCGGGCATCGTGCTCGGGCCGCCGAGCCTCCGCGCGGCCATGATGGTGGTCCTCTAACGGATCTTGCCACGCCGACCGGGATCACCGGCGCGCCCCCAGCGGCCGGTAGACTGCCCGGAGTGGACCCTGCTGCTCCGCCGAATGCGTTCCCCGATGCGATCGAAGTCGTCGTGGAGATCCCCGCCCGGAGCCGGAACAAGTACGAGTACGACGAGCGTGTGGGCGTCTTCAGGCTCGACCGCGTCCTCTCTTCCGCGGTCTTCTACAACTTCGACTACGGCTTCATCGAGGGCACCCGCGCGGACGATGGTGACCACACCGATGCGATGCTCCTGATCGATGAACCGACCTTTTCCGGCTGCCACGTCTGGGCCCGGCCGATCGGCGGGTTGGAGATGCGCGACGAGAAGGGTGGCGACTTCAAGGTCCTGTGCGTTGCGCTCGCCGACGCGCACCAGGCTCACGTCATGCGGCTCGAACAGGTCCGTCCGCATCGACTCGTCGAGATCGAGCACTTCTTCCAGACCTACAAGCTGCTCGAGAACAAGGCGGTGGAGGTGCTGGGCTGGCGAGACCACGCCTTTGCGCTCGAGCTGCTGCGAGCGGATCGGCAGCGCTGGGTGGAGGAGGCGGCGTCGAAGACCGCGACGAACGGGGACGGTCATGGCTGAGAAGCCGCTGCTGCTGCAGGTGGCGGGCCGTGAAGTCTCCATCAGCAACCCCCACAAGGTCTATTTCCCGGCGAGCGGCCACACGAAGCTGGACCTCGTCGATTACTACCTGGCGGTCGCGGACGGGGCGGTTCGTGGAGTGGCGAACCGCCCGATGGCGCTCAAGCGATTCGTGAACGGCGCTGAGGGGGAGTTCTTCTTCCAGAAGCGCGCTCCGGACAATCGGCCGCCGTGGATCGAGACCGTGGAGCTCTCGTTCCCGTCGGGTCGCACCGCGGACGAGATCGTGGTCAGCGACGCGGCGCAGCTCGCATGGATCGTCAATCTGGGCTGCATCGACCTCAACCCGCACCCTGTCCGCGCGGACGACCTGGATCACCCCGACGAGCTACGCGTGGACCTGGACCCGGTACCCGGCGTGGGGTGGGACGCGATCCGGAAGGTGGCGCTGGAGACCCGCAAGGCGCTGGAGGACGTCGGGCTCGTCGGCTGGCCGAAGACGTCCGGCTCGCGGGGCATCCACATCAACGTACGCATCGAGCGCCGTTGGGAGTACCCGGATGTCCGCCGTGCAGCGCTCGCCCTGGCGCGGGACGTCGAGGCCCGGGTTCCGGCCCTCGCCACCAGCAAATGGTGGAAGGAGGAGCGCCACGGCGTGTTCCTCGACTATAACCAGAACGCGAAGGACCGCACGGTCGCGTCGGCATACTCGGTCCGGCCGACCAAGGACGCGCGGGTCTCGACACCGCTCGACTGGGAGGAGCTGCCGGACGTGGACCCGTCGCTCTTCACCCTGGAAACGGTCCCGAAGCGCGTCGACGAGATCGGGGATCCGGGCGCCGGCATCGACGAGGCCGTGGGCTCGCTCGATGGCCTGCTGGAGCTCTCTTCGAGGCACGAGCGCGAGGGTCTCGGGGATGCGCCGTGGCCACCCCACTACGCGAAGCAGGCCGGTGAGCCTCCGCGGGTCCAGCCGTCGAAGAAGCGCCGCAGTGACGCCGCCTATGACGGGCGCGGCCAGGGTGGAGGCCCTCCCCCCGAGGTGGCTGAGGCGCGACGCAGGGCCGTCGAGGCGGGCGACCCTGAGGCCGGCCTCCAGGGGCCGCCTCCCTGGGCGTCGACGCGCTCGCCGACCGGGCGGCGCCGCTCGTCGGCGCCGCTCATCGAGATCGCCAGGTCTGCGTCGAAGGACGACGCGCTGGCCGGCCTCGAGCGGTGGAAGTCGCGCCACCCCGAGGCCGCTTCGCTCCTCGAGCCGGCCGATGTGCTCGTCGATTCGATGCGCGGACGCTCCACCACCTGGACCCGGATCAGGCTCAACCTGCGGCACGTCCCGGAAGCGGAGCGACCCGCCGCGGAGCGACCTGACCCGGACTACGAGCCGGAGTGGGGGGACTGGTCAGACAACGAACGAGATCAGTGGCTCGCGGCGCAACGCAAGCCGAGAAGCCGCCCCTGAGTAAGGCGGCCCTCAGCGAGCGGCTCAGCGGGCATCGCCCATGGTCCGCCGCGCGAATAGCTCAGCGGCGGAAGTGCTTCCTGCTGAGAAGCAGCGCGAGGAGTGCGAAGCCGTAGGGCACCAGGAAGAACAGCGCTCCGACCAGCGGTGAGCTCCGAGTGCCGTTGACCGTGGTGGCCGGTGTCGCGAGCACGAGCAGGCCCAACAGGACGCCCAGGATGCCTACGATGATGCCGAGGACGCGAGCCCAACCACTGTGGAGCGGCGCCCAGATGGCGGACAGCAGCTGTGGCACGCCGATGACCAGCAGGACGATGCCGACGACGCCGATCACGGACCGCGCCTGCCCCACGTCGCTGCTGGAGAGACCACCCTGGCGAAGCGCCGCGTCGAGCAGTGCGGGGCCACCGAGCAGGGCCGCCAGGCCGAAGAGCGTGAAGATCAGACCCCAGAAGCCGAGGATGATGCTCGCCAGGGCGACCGCCAGCGAATGGTGGTGGCCCTCGGTCGCCACGGCGTTCGGATCGCCCCAGCCGCTGGCCGGCTGGCCCCAGCTGGGCTGCGCCGGCTGCTGCTGCCAGGACTGCGCCGGCGCCTGGGTGGGCGGCTGCGCCCAGCTCCCTGGCGGCGCCGAGGCGGGTTGCGGCCACGGCTGCTGCGGCTGTGACGCGAAGCCCGAGGGGGGCGACGATGGCGCGGGCGACGAGGTCGTCAGCTGGGCCCAGCCGGGCTGCGACGGATCGGGCTGGGAAGGAGCCTGTTGCCAGCCGGTCTCGGAGGATGAGGAGCTCGACGAGGATGGCGCGGCTGGCATCGACGGAGCAGATGGCCCGCCCTGGTTCGCGACCGGCGCATCGCCCACGGATGACGTTCCGCCGAGCGTCCGGTCGCCGCCGAGTGACGGGTCGCCGCCGAGTGACGGGTCGCCGCTGAGTGAGGACCCTGCCTGTGACAGCCCGCCCGTCGGACCGAGGCTTTCGGTATCGCGCTGTTCCGCCGGCGAATCCTGACCGGCTCGCGGTTCCTGTGGCTGCACCCTGACCCTCCCTGCACGTCGTGAGCCCCTGTCCGGGGCAGTCTACTCGCCGCTCCGTGCCGGATGGAGCTTCATGCGTGCGGCCCCCGGCAAGCGGCGGATAAGCGGCGGATAAGCCGCGGCGGTCACGATCCGCTGACGGATGGTCGTCGATTCGCCAGCGCATTCCGAGCCGTCCGAAAGCGCCGGCAGATGCCCCAGCGCCGGGTGGCGGAAAGAGGCGCGGATCTCGCAGAGCGCCTACTCGCGGACGAACGTGGCCACCTCGATGGCGTACCGCTCGCCCGTATCGAGCGTGTCGCCGCCGTGCTGGATGTCCGCGTCGACCTCGTCGCCCGCTGGCGGGGCGGGGATCTCGCGCGGCTGCTCGACGCTGGTCACGCCGCGCTGGTCGAGTAGGTCATGAAGCGGCTCGCCGGTAGCCAGGGGTGGGAGAGCATCCCCGAAGTGTCGTACTCAGTGTACGGCGAACGCGGCTCCATCGATGTCGTCGGGTGGCACGCAGAGACGCGAACACTGCTGATCGTCGAAGTCAAGACCGCCATCGTCGACATCCAGGAGCTGCTCGGCACCATGGGGCGCAAGCAGCGCCTCGCCGCCGGGATCGCGCGCGAACGCGGCTGGGTGCCAGCGCGCATCGGCAGTTGGGTCGTGGTGGCTGACACGCGCACCAATCACCGCCGGGTGGCAGACCACCGGATCACACTGCGGGCAGCATTCCCCAACGATGGCTTCGAGATCGCGCGGTGGCTGCGCCGGCCGTCCGGGGAGCTGCACGCGCTGTCATTCCTGTCAGTCATGCAGGACAGGCATCGGAGCCGCCGGTGACCGGCCGCCCGGTGACGCAAGGCCGACCGTGCCCGGCGACGCGAGGCGCCGTCCGTGACTGGCGACGCGAGATGCCGCCCGACGACGTGCACGCGCTGTTGCTCCTCCCGCCCGAAGGGCTG
>JACDBP010000374.1 GCA_013694835.1 Chloroflexota bacterium | reverse complement strand
GCTCGTCTCACCGCCCGACGTGATCGAGCCGGCCTTCGGCGTGCTGAGCCTCGAGGCCCACGTCCAGGCTGCCGCCGATGTCGAGGCGACGCTGCTGCTGGTGGTCGACAGCGGGCTCGGGTTCGATCTCGATACGCCTGAGGACGTCGACCGCCTGGGCGTCGAGACGATCGCCCGGCTGGTAAGACTCGGCAGCCTGCCGGTGACGGCGATCGCCCGCGAGCCCGTGACGGCCGAAGCCGCCGGCGCCTGAGGTGGGCCGCGTGATGGCCGTCGCCCTGGCCAGATTGCCGGAGGTGCGCCCCGGCGATGACCTGGCTCGGCTCATCGTGGGTGCGTGGGAAACGAGCTTCACCGAGGATGCCGACCTGCGACCTCGCGCTGGTGACGTGCTCGTGGTCACCCAGAAGGTCGTCTCCAAGGCCGAGGGCCGGGTCGTCGACCTCCGAACGGTCGAGCCGCGGCCGGAGGCCATCGCCTTCGCCGAGCGGTGGGACCGCGACGCGCGGCAGGTTGAGGTGGTGCTCCGGGAAGCGGCGCAGGTCATCCGCATGGACCGCGGCGTCATCGTCTGTCGGACGCATCACGGCTTCGTGTGCGCGAATGCCGGGGTGGACGCCTCCAATGTCGAGCCGGAGACGGTGACGCTGCTGCCGCTCGACCCGGACGCGACCGCGCATCGGTTGCGCGACGAGATCGGCGAGACGTTGGGCGTCGCCGCGGCCGTGGTCATCAGCGACTCATTCGGGCGACCGTGGCGATTCGGCATCATGGATGTCGCCCTGGGGGTGGCAGGCATCAGTCCGCTGGACGACCAACGCGGCCTCCCGGATGCCCAGGGCCGCGTGATGCGGTCCACGATCGTCGCCGTCGCCGATGAGATCGCCTCCGCCGCCGAGCTCGCCTCCGGCAAGACGAGCGGCCAGCCGGTGGTACTGGTGCGGGGGGTGCCGCTCGGTTCGGGCGAGGGCTCGGTTGTGCGCGAAGTCGTGATGCCGGCGTCGATGGACCTCTTCCCCTAGCATCGGCGCATGAAGATCGGTCTGCAGGTCTCCTCGTTCACGTGGCCCGGCGGCGCGGCCGCTATCGCACCCACCTTCGCCCGGATCGTGACCGCCGCCGATGAAGCCGGCTTCGACTCGATCTGGGTCATGGATCACTTCTGGCAGATCCGCGGCGGCGGGCCGCCGGAAGCGCCGATGCTCGAGGGCTGGACGGCTCTCGGCTATGCCGCTGCGCTCACGAAGCGCGCCCGCCTCGGCCTGATGGTCGGCGGCGTTCACTACCGCACGGCAGGACTCTGGGCGAAGACGGCCACGACCCTTGACGTCCTGACCGGCGGGCGTTCGTACCTCGGCATCGGCGCGGCGTGGAACGAAGAGGAGTCACGCGGACTCGGGTTCCCGTTCCCGCCGCTCAAGGACCGCTTCGAGATGCTCGAGGAGACCCTGAGGATCACCCACGGCATGTGGCAGGGCGGCAGCGGCAGCGGCGAGCGCTTCGAGGGCCGCCACTACCAGGCGGATCGGCTGCTCAACAGCCCCCAGGCGCTCAGCAGGCCGCACCCGCCGATCATGATCGGCGGCGGCGGCGAGAAGAAGACGCTCAGACTCGTCGCCCAGTACGCCGATGCCACGAACCAGTTCGGCGGCCCGGACCGGCTCGTCCACAAGTTCGGCATCCTCCGCCAGCACTGCGAGGAGGTCGGCCGCGACTACGCCTCGATCGAGCGCACGAACCTCAACTCGATCCATTTGACCGAGAACGGCGCGGACGGCTCGATCTCGCCGTCGCAGTTCGTCGACCTGCTCGGTTCCTGGGCGGAGGCCGGCTCGCAGCACGCCATCTTCAGCATCAAGAGCGTCCACGACACGCACGCGATAGAGCTGATCGGCCGCGACGTCATCTCCCAGATCCGCGACCTCGGAGACCCCAGCCCGATCTCGTAGCGCCATCGGCGGCCGATCCCGTGCGGGGCCGTGCCGCGTGGGGCGGAGCGGCTTGGGGTCGTCGCCCCGCGACGCTGTTTGGGTGCGCCCCGCGATGCTGCGCCGCCGGTCGCTTGACTTGGTCGCAGCGCCGTCGGTTTCGGCCCACAGTCGCCGCGCGACTGGTAGCCCTTGCCGAGACCTGAACGTTCGCCGGGCAGTCATCGGGCGACTCTTGGGAGGCGCACTGCCGGTTCGATGCTCCCCCGTTTGCTCGTGGCGCTCCGGTGACGCTCGCCGCAAGCTCGAGCAGGGAGGCCGGCCGCTCGTTCCGCGCCGATCCGGCGCCGGATCTCCTCCAAGAGTCACGCCGCGACTGGGCGAGTGCACCATGCCACCCTTCGGGTACAACATGCCTCGGCAGCGTCGCGACCACCGGCGCACAAGCTGCTCCCCTCGTCGGACTGGCGACACAGCACCAGCTGCCCGTGAGCCGCGGCTGCGGTCGACGCTCAGCTCCGCGTTTCGGTCGTGCTGTCGCCTGTGGGGTGGTGCGACTCGCTCCCGGCCTCACGCTCGGCGTCGAGAGGCACGGGCCGCTGAACCTCGGCCGGCGCGTCGCGCCGCGGTGGCTCAGGGCGGTCGTCGGCGGAACGCAGCTCGCTCTCCGCATCGTGGGCGCGCAGACGCTGTCGCTGGGCACCCACGAGGACCCAGGCGCCGACGATCAGGAGCACCGCCGGCCACCACGTCTGGGCGAACTGGAGCATCACCTGGCCCTGGTTGCTGGCGATGATGATCACACCGGCGGCAACGAGCATCGAGCCCGGCACCAGCGGCCAGGCGCGGGCCTCGCGAAGCTGGTACATCGCCGCAAGCAGCGAGACGACCATGAATCCGGCGCCGGTGCTGATGAGGAACGCCCCGCCGCCGTACGGTGAGTCGGGCTGCGTGGCAACGATGGTGCCGACGCCGATGCCGGTCAGCACGCCTCCCGGCACCAGCGCCCCGGCAGAACGCGTGATGAGGAACAGGCCGATCAACCCGAGCCCGACCAGGAGCGGGATGAACCGCTCGAGACCCGGCACCAACCGCTCGGCAAGGAAGAACGAGCCGACGATCAGCAGCAGTGCACCCGCGGTCCAGTCGCGACTCGGCAGCCGGCTCACTCGGTATCCTCGCTCATGCTCCCAGTGTGCCGCGGCGCTGGAGCCACCGAAATACTCCCCAGGGGTATCGGCACGATGATGCTAGGATGGACCGATGACTGAAACGACGACCGCCGCGGTCGCCCAGCCGACCCCCGGCGGCGGCAACGGCACGGGGCCTTCCGAGGGCGGACCCAGCAACCACACCAAGATCCTGATCGTCGGCTCGGGACCCGCCGGACTGACCGCCGCGATCTATGCAGCTCGCGCGAACCTGGAGCCGATCGTGCTGGGCGGGTACGTCCCCGGCGGCCAGCTGATGATCACCAGCGATGTCGAGAACTATCCCGGCTTCCCGGACGGCATCCAGGGCCCCGAGCTGATGGAGAAGTTCCGCGCCCAGGCCGAGCACTTCGGCACGCGGGTGGTCGACGCGGACGTCGACCGCGTCGACTTCTCCGAGCGTCCGTTCCGGCTGTGGGCGGACCACGTCGAGTACACCGCCGAGTCGGTCATCGTCGCCACCGGCGCATCAGCGCTCTGGCTGGGCCTGGAGAACGAGACCCGGCTGCGCGGCCGCGGGGTGAGCGCCTGCGCCACCTGCGACGGCTTCTTCTTCCGCGGCAAGAAGGTGGCCGTGATCGGCGGCGGCGACACCGCCCTGGAAGAGGCCACGTTCCTGACCCGGTTCGCGCCGGAAGTCGTGCTGGTCCATCGGCGGGACCGGTTTCGCGGCTCGAAGATCATGCAGGACCGGGCGCTCGCCAACCCGAAGATCTCCGTCCTCTGGAACAAGGAGGTCACGGACGTGCTGGGCGACGACGTCGTTTCCGGCATCCGCCTGCTCGACACCGTCACCGGCGAAACGTCCGAGGAGCCCACCCAGGGCCTCTTCCTCGCCATCGGCTACAAGCCGAACACGGACGTCTTCCGCGACTGGCTGGAGGTCGACGACAAGGGTTACCTGGTCGTTCACGACGAGACTGGCTCCAAGGTCGACGGCGTCTTCGTGGCCGGCGATGTCCACGACCACCGCTACCGCCAGGCCGTGACCGCCGCGGGCGACGGCTGCAAGGCAGCCATCGATGCCGAACGCTGGCTCGAGTCGCAGGGCATCGCCGAGGCGGCGACGGCGACCGCCTGGTGACGGCCACCGCGACCGCGCGGACGCCGGCACGGATCAGGTTCCTGCCGCGGCTGGGCCTGCGGCCCGCGACGAACGAGGTCGTCGCGCGGTTCCTGGACGAGGGCTTGCCGGACCGTGACGCGGCCGCCCTGGACGCGGGCTGCGGCAGGCTCAGTCAGCTGATGCCGTTCCGCTCTCGCATCGCCCGGTTCGCCGGCGTGGACATCCACGCCCCTGCGACGCCGATCGCGTGGCTCGACGAGTTCGCCGTGGCCGACCTCTGTCAGGACCGCGACGCTTTCGCCGCGCGCAGCTTCGATCTGGCGCTCTCGTCGTTCACCGTCGAGCACTTCGAGGACCCACCCGCCGCCTTCGAGACGATCGGCCGCTGGCTCAAGCCCGGCGGCTGGCTGGTCCTCACGACCGTCAACCGCGCCCATCCGTTCGTCAACGCGTACCTCTCGCTGCCACCGTGGATCGGGAGGCCATTGCAGCGCTTCGTGAAGGCGACGGAAGCCGACGCGCATCCGCTGGTCGGTGCCTGCAACCGCCCGGCCGAGCTTCGCCGAGCCCTGGACGAGGCGGGCTACGTCCAGATCGAGATCGTCACCACCGACCATCTCGCCAGGGCCTGGGGTCGCCGGCTGCCGGCCTACCTCATCGGCCTCCTCGGCGACCTCGCAGCACATCCCCTGCCCGCCCGTCGCTCGACGATCGTGGCCAGGGCGCGCCGGCCGGTCATGGAGCCTTCGCAGGTCCAGGCCTGAGCCGCGCCGGGCGTCCGGCCGTGCCGGATCGGGCCGGTTCGACCTTCTCCGCGTACCCTTCCGGGCTGTGACGACCCAGACGAGCACCGTATCGGGGAGGAACCGCGCCCTCTTCCGCGTGCCCAGCCTGTCGGGGAACGCCGTGCGGCTGTTCCTCACCAGCGGCACGATCCTGTTCGTCGAGCTGATGCTCATCCGCTGGATCCCGGCGAATGTGACCTACATCGGCTTCTTCAACAACTTCCTGCTGATGGCCAGCTTCCTTGGCATCGGCCTGGGTATCCTGCTCGGCCGCCGCGGCTGGTCGCCCGGAGCCGCGCCCTTTGCGCTGCTGCTCTTCGCGGTCGTGGCGTTGGTCTTCCGCAACCAACTCAACGTGCAGCTGAACAGCACGGAGGAGATCTTCTTCGGGCTCGCCGAGAGCAAGAGCGCCGACGTCAACTTCCTGGTCCTGCCGCTGGTGGTGGTCCTGGTGACCGCGCTCATGGCCGCCCTGGCGTTGCCACTCGGCCCGCTACTCAAGAGCATGCCGCCGCTGCGGGCCTACGCGATCGACATCGGCGGCTCCATGGCGGGAATCGCAGGGTTCGCGGCGCTCTCGGCCACCGGCAGCAGCCCCCTCATCTGGTTCGGTATCGCCGCCGTGCTGTTGCTCCTGCTGGAGCTGGGCCGGGGCATCTCGCTCTGGTCCGGGGCGGCGGCCCTGGCCATCGGCGCGAGCGTCTTCTTCGTGGCGGGCAGCGTGGCCGGTGATACGTGGTCGCCGTACTACCGCATCCGCACCTTCAACGACCAGTCGGGGATGACCCATATCACCGTCAACGGCATCCCGCACCAGGCGATGTGGCCGCTCGACCGCCAGTCGAAGGAGCCGTTCTACGAGCAGGTCTTCCGCTGGTTCCCCGATCGGACGTACGAGAAGGTGCTCATCGTGGGTGCCGGCAGCGGCACCGACACAGCCATCCACCTCGCGCGCGGCGCGGGGCACATCGATGCCGTCGAGATCGACCCGGCCATCCAGCAGCTGGGTCGGGACCGCCACCCCGACCGCCCCTACGACGACCCGCGGGTCTCGCGCTACAACAACGATGGCCGCGCATTCCTGCGCAACAGCACGGAGCGATACGACCTGATCGTCTTCGCACTCCCGGATTCGCTGACGCTGGTCAGCACGACGGCCAATGTGCGGCTCGAATCCTTCCTGTTCACGGAGCAGGCCTTCGCGAGCGTCCGCGACCACCTGGCGCCGAACGGCATCTTCGTGCTCTACAACTACTACCGCGAGCCCTGGCTGGTCGCGAAGCTGGCAGACCAGCTCCAGACGGTCTTCGGGTCGCCACCGCTGCTGCGCGTCTACTCGAGCGTCCAGGCCGCGCTGGCCGCCGGACCCGGCGTCGAGTCCCTCCAGGGTGCACAACCGCCGGGCGACCGTTCGGACCCCGTGCCGGAGGTCGGCGCGCCGTCTCCACGCCACGCGACCGATGACTGGCCCTTCCTGTACCTGCGCCAGGGCTTCATCGCACCGTACTACTTCATCGCGCTGGCGCTGGTGCTGCTCGGTGCCCTGTTGGCGGTCGCCGCCGCAGCCAGGGTGACGGGCACCTCGATCCGTCGCTTCAGCCCGCATTTCTTCGTGCTCGGCGTGGCCTTCCTGCTCCTCGAGACGAGGAGCCTGGTGAGCTTCAGCCTCCTCTTCGGCACCACCTGGTTCGTCAATGCGCTGGCGTTCTTCGCCATCCTGGCGAGCGTCCTCCTGGCGATCTTCGTGAACGCCCGCTTCCCGATCCGACGGCCGACGCTGCTCTATGTCGGGCTGTTCGCGACGCTTGGCCTGGCGTTCCTCCTGCCGCCCGAGTCGCTGCTCATCGATCCGCCGCTGCTGCGCTACACGCTGGCCGCCGCGCTGGCGTTCGCGCCGGTCTTCTTCGCCAACCTGGTCTTCAGCTACTCGTTCCGCGACACCGCCACAGCCGACATGGCGTTCGCCAGCAACCTGCTCGGGGCGATGGTCGGCGGAGCGCTGGAATATCTGGCCCTGATCACCGGCTACCAGGCCCTGCTGGTGGTCGTGGCGGTGCTGTACGGCCTCGCCTACCTCTTTGCGACCCGCTTCCGCCGGCTCGCCGACCGCGAGCTGGCGCTCCAGGATGACCCCGTGACTTCGGATGCCAGCCACCGGGGAGCGGCACTCGAGCCGGCGGGCTGACCGGCCCCCGCGGTGAGTGGTCGGCGCGGCATGGGCGGGGGCCGCGGTCTGGGCGGGATGGCCGGCGGCGGTCGCGGCATGGGCGGCCCTATGGGTGGGTTCATGGGTCCTGATCAGACCGAGGAGAAGCTGACCCCGGAACGGCGGGCCAAGACGACGCGACGGATCCTGGAGTTCTTCCGGCCCTACCGAGCGCGCGTGCTCGTGGTCCTCGCGACGATCGTCGTCACCAGCCTCCTTGGGCTCATCAACCCGCTGCTGCTGAAGGCACTCATCGACGACGCGTTCCCCCGTCGGGACATCGGGCTGCTGAACATCTTCGTCGGCCTGATGATCGTGGTGCCGATCGTCAGCGGTCTCATCGGCGTCGGCCAGACGTACCTCAACAACGTCATCGGCCAGCGGGTGATGCAGGACCTCCGCAACGCGCTGTACAGCCACCTGCAGCGGATGCCGCTGCGCTTCTTCACCGAGACCCGAACCGGCGAGATCCAGAGCCGCCTCGCCAACGACGTCGGCGGCGTGCAGGGCGTCGTCACCGACACCGCGAGCAGCGTCTTCAGCAACTTCGTCATCGTCATCACCACGCTGGCCGCGATGATCCTCCTCGACTGGCGCCTGACGGCCCTCTCGGTGGCCTTGACGCCCTTCTTCCTGTATCTCACCTACCGCGTCGGCAAGATCCGGCGCTCGATCTCCACGGAGACGCAGGAGGTGCTCGCAGACGTCTCCGCGATCACCGAGGAGACGCTCAGCGTCAGCGGCATCCTGTTGTCCAAGACCTTCGGGCAGCAGCAGGCGGCGGTCGACCGCTATCGCATCGCGAACCAGAGGCTGGCGGCACTCCAGATCCGCCAGAGCATGGTCGGGCGGTGGTTCTTCATGATCGTCGGCACGATCTTCAGCATCACGCCGGCCTTCGTGTACTACCTCGCGGGGGTGCTGCTGATCGGTGGCGACCCCACGGCGCCCACGATCGGCGACATCGTTGCCTTCACCACGCTGCAGAGCCGGCTGTTCTTTCCTCTAGGACAATTGCTGAACGTCCAGGTGGAGGTGCAGGGCGCGCTGGCGCTCTTCGACCGCATCTTCGAATACCTCGAGATGAAGCCGGGTATCGAGGACGCACCGGACGCGGTGGCCTTGGACGCGCGGACGGTCCGCGGGCGGATCCGCTACCGCGATGTCTCGTTCCGGTATCCGGAATCAGCCGTCGTCCACTCCTCGGCTGGCGTCACCGGGGCCGTCGCGGACGGAGGCACGGGTGCCCTGCCCGTGGTGGACAAGGCGCCGCTCGCCGAGGCCGTCGTCGCCACGGGCATGGACAACGCCCCTGATTCGAACGATCCGGCGCTGGCGGCCGTGGCTTCCGACGACGCCGAGTCGGTCGAGACGGTGGAGGACGCCGAGCCGCGCGCGCCGTTCGGCCTGACCGACGTCGACTTCGAGGTCGAACCGGGACAGCTCGTGGCGCTCGTCGGGCCGTCAGGCTCGGGGAAGACGACGACCACGTACCTGCTGCCCCGCCTGTACGACGTGGACGAGGGAGCGGTCGAGGTCGATGGGGTCGACGTGCGGGCCGTCACCCTTGCCAGCCTGGGCGAGGTGATCGGTTTCGTCACCCAGGAGACGTACCTGTTCCATGCGTCGGTCCGGGAGAACCTGCGGTACGCGCGGCCGAACGCCACGGACCGCGAGCTCGAGGCGGCGGCACGCATCGCCGCCATCCACGATCGGATCCGCGAGCTGCCCAACGGCTACGACACGATGGTCGGCGAGCGCGGCTACAAGCTGTCAGGCGGCGAGAAGCAGCGCATCGCGCTGGCACGGGTGATGCTCAAGGATCCGCGGATCCTCGTGCTGGACGAGGCGACGTCCGCGTTGGACACGGTCTCCGAGCGGCTCATCCAGAAGGCCATCGAGCGGGTGATGCGCGGCCGCACGACGCTGGCCATCGCCCACCGCCTCTCGACGATCCTGCGCGCCGACCAGATCCTCGTCTACGACCGCGGCCGGATCGTGGAACGCGGGACGCACGCCGAGCTGCTCGAGCAGGGGGGTGCCTACGCGACGCTCTACCGGGAGCAGTTCCTCTCGTCAGCGCCGGACGCGGAGATCGTCTCGCCCGAGGCGGTGGTCGTGGCGCACTGAGCCGTCTCGGTCGGGAGCGGCTTCCGTGGATGGCACAGCGCAGCCCGACTTTGACACCGGTGGCACCATGCGCCGATGACCAAGGTCGTGGAGTCGCGATGGGAGGGTGGGCTGCGCTTCACGTCGACCGACGAGTTCGGCGGCGTGGTCGCGCAGGAGGGTGCGGACGGCGAGTCCGGCTACCGGCCAAGTGCGCTCCTGCTGGCTTCTCTGGCGGGCTGCACGGCGATGGATGTCATCTCGATCCTGACGAAGAAGCGTCAGGGCGTTCAACGATACGAGGTCCATACCACCGGCGAGCAGCGCCAGGACCATCCCCAGAGCTACCACGCGATCGTCGTGGAGCACGAGCTGACCGGCGCCCACCTGGACCTCGACGCGGTCCGCCGGGCCATCCTCCTCTCGGCCACCAGGTATTGCCCGGTCACGGCCCAGCTATCGCAGGGCGAGGTGACCATCAGCCACCGGTACCGAGTCCATCTGGAAGAGGGCGACCAGACCGCGGAGGTCGTGGTGACGGGGCCGAACGGCGCCGGCCTTGATCCCGTCGTGCCCGAGTAGTCTCCGCGCCGGTCAGACCCGAGCCGCCGCCCTGGGCACCGAACGCTCCGCGGGGCCGGTGTAGCGCACATCGGGGCGGATGAGACGGTTGTCGCCGGCCTGCTCGATGGCATGCGCGGTCCAGCCAGCGTGGCGGGCGATCGCGAAGGTGGCCGGATAGAGGTCCGGCGGCAGAGCGATGCCCTGCAGCACCGCGGCCGTGTAGTACTCGACGTTGGTCTTGAGCGGCCGGTCCGGGTGGCGCTCGGCGAGGATGCGCAGTGCGACGTCCTCCACCTTCACGGCGAGGGCGAGCCACTCTGTCGTGGAGCCCATGCCCTCGGCGACCTTTCGGAGTGCCGCCGCGCGAGGATCGTAGGCGCGGTAGACGCGATGGCCGAAGCCCATCAGCCGTTCGCCTCTGTCCAGCGCCTCGTTGATCCACGCTTCGGCGCGCTCCGGCGAGCCGATCTCGTGGAGCTGGTTCACTACCTCCGTCGGCGCGCCGCCGTGGAGCGGGCCCTTCAGCGCCCCGATCGCACCGCAGACCGCGCTGGCGACGTCCGAGCGAGTGGAGGTGATCACGCGCGCGGCGAAAGTCGAGGCGTTGAAGCCGTGCTCCGCGGCGACGACGAAGTAGGCGTCGAGGGCACGCGCCGAGGCCTCGTTCGGAACCTCGTCGCGCAGCTGGTGGAGGAACCCGGCGGCAAGCCCCAGCGATCCCTCGGGCTCGACGGGCTCGAGCCCATCTCGCAGCCGCGCGAACGCGGCCAGGGCCGACGGCGCGAGGCAGGTCATCGCGCGTGCCTCTTCCGCGTTGGGTGGCCAGGAGGGTCGGTTCAGCGAACCCCACATCGAGACCGCCGTGCGCACGGCGTCCATCGGGTTGGTCCCGACTGGCAACGAGCGCAGCGCGCTGAGCACAGGCCCAGGGACCGGGGACGGCGTGAGCCCGGCTTCCTGGGTCCACTCGCCCGTCCAGAGCAGCTCGGCGACCCGTTCGTACGTGCCATGCTCGACGAGCTCCCCGATGGGGTAGCCCCGATAGAGCAGTCGCCCGTTGGCCCCGTCAACGAGGGCGATGGCGGTCTCGCCGGCCAGGACGCCCTCGAGCCCGGGCGAGTACGGCCGCGGATCGTCCGATGGCGTGTCGGTCATCGCGGCGAAGTCTAGTCGATGAAGACCCCCGCCTCGCGCATCGCGTCGAGCGCTCGCTCGCCGTCGCCGGCCACGAGGTCGACCGCCCGGATGCCAGCGCGAACCACCGTCGTCTGGTAGCCGAGTGACGCTGCGTCGAGCGCCGTCGACTTGACGCAATGGTCCGTCGCCAGGCCAAGGATGACCAGTCGCTCGATGGCGGCCGACTGGAGCAGGTCATCCAACGCCGTCGGCATGGTCTCGCCCGTCGCCGGGTCCCGCATCGTGAATCCCGAGTAGCCGTCCTCGCCGTTGCTGCCCTTGCGCACGACTGGTCCCGCGATCCGGAGCGCTGCCTGCAGCTCGGCGCCCCAGGTGTCGCGGACGCAGTGGATCGGCCATACGCCCCCATCGATCTGGAAGTGCGGCGTCCGCTCCGGGTGCCAGTCCTGGGTGTAGAAGACGCGCCCACCGACCTGCAGGACGCGTTCGATGAGGTCGTTGGCGACGCTGACCGTCATCTCGCCGCCCCGGACATAGAGGCTGCCGGCCGGGTCCGCGAAGTCGTTCTGGACATCCACCACGATGAGCGCTGTCGAGCCGTCGAGGTCGGGCATGACCCGATGCTACCGGCTCCGGGCGAGCTGGCGCGAGGCCGGGGCGCCCGGACGGTGCCGATCAGGCTTTGCGGGCAGCTTCGAGCGCCTCCGCGATCTCGTCCAGGATCACCGGGTCATCGATGGTGGCCGGGACGGTATACGGCTCGCCGTCTGCCAGCTTCGCCATCGTGGCGCGGAGGATCTTGCCGGAGCGGGTCTTGGGCAGCCGCTTGACGATCGCCGCTGTCTTGAATGACGCGACCGGACCGATCCGCTCCCGCACGAGTGCCACCAGCTCGCCCGTGATCTCGGCGGCAGGCCGTTCCACGCCGGCCTTGAGCACTGCCAGTCCGAGCGGCACCTGCCCTTTCAGCGCGTCCGCAACACCGAACACGGCGCACTCGGCGACGTCGGGATGGGACGCGATGACCTCCTCCATCGCCCCGGTCGAGAGCCTGTGCCCTGCCACATTGATGACGTCGTCGATACGCGACATCACGTAGAGGTAGCCGTCCCTGTCGCGGAAGCCGGCGTCACCGCTCAGGTAGTGACCGGGAAACCGCTCCAGATAGCCCTGCCGATAGCCCTCGTCGTCGTGATAGAGCGTCGGCAGGGTGCCCGGTGGCATCGGCAACCGGATGACGATGTTGCCGGGCTGGTCCGGTGCCGTCTCACGCCCGTCGTCGTCCAGCACGCGGACGTCGTAGCCGGGCACGGCCTTGGTCGGCGAGCCTGCCTTGACGGGTAGCAGCCCGAGTCCGAGACAGTTCGAGACGATGGGCCAGCCGGTCTCGGTCTGCCACCAGTTGTCGATCACCGGCCGTCCCAGGGCGCGCTCGGCCCAATGCAGCGTGTCGGGGTCGCAGCGCTCGCCCGCCAGGAAGAGCGCCCCGAACCGCGATAGGGCGTGCCGCGCGACATGGGTCGCGTCGGGGTCCTCGCGCTTGATGGCGCGGAAAGCCGTGGGTGCCGTGAAGAGCACCTTCGCGCCGTGCTCCGAGGCGACCCTCCAGAACGCCCCGGCATCGGGTGTGCCGACCGGCTTGCCCTCGTACAGGATCGTCGTGGCACCGGCGAGCAGCGGCGCATAGACGATGTACGAGTGGCCGACGACCCAGCCCACGTCCGAGGCCGTGAACATCACTTCGCCAGGCCCGATGCCGAAGACCGCCTCGACCGACCAGCGCAAGGCCACGGCGTATCCGCCGGTGTCACGGACGATGCCCTTCGGGCGACCGGTCGTGCCGGAGGTGTAGAGGATGTACAGCGGATCGGTCGCCTCGACCATCACCGGATCGGCCGGCTCGGCGGCCGCGACGGCGGCGAGCCACTCGATATCGCGGCCGGCGACGAGCTCGGCGGGCTGCTGCGGGCGCTGGACGATCAGGCAGTGCTCGGGCTTGACGGACGACAGCTCGATGGCCCTGTCCAACAGCGGCTTATATGCCACGATGCGACCGGGTTCCAGGCCGCACGAAGCGGAGACGATGACCCGGGGCTTGGCATCGTCGATGCGGGCGGCCAGCTCCGGCGCGGCGAATCCGCCGAAGACGACGGAGTGGATCGCCCCGATGCGAGCGCAAGCCAGCATGGCGATGACCGCCTCGGGGATCATCGGCAGGTAGAGCACGACCCGGTCCCCGCGCTCCACGCCCAGTGCGCGGAGAGCTCCCGCGGCACGGGCGACCTCGTCGCGTAGCTCGCGGTAGCTGAGTGTGCGCTGGACGCCACTCATCGGGCTGTCGTAGATGAGCGCGGGTTGCTCGGCGCGTCCGCCGTCCACGTGCCGGTCGAGCGCGTTGTGGGCGATGTTCAGTCGCGCGCCCGGGAACCAGCGGTAGAACGGCGGCCGGGTGTCATCGAGCACTCGGTCCCATCGGCGTTCCCAGTCGATGGCCTCCGCCGCCTGCGCCCAGAATGCCAGGGGGTCGCGTTGCCAGTCGGCGTAAACCTCGTCGTAGCGCGAGGCGGCGGCAGCGATGGGTGGCTGGTCCGTCATGGGCTCTCCCAGTGGCGCACTCCGGAGGACTCAGCGAAGATGTTGCCTGCCCGCGCAACCCCCCGCGCCCGCAAGCGACGGCCGGACCCCGGCGGTACGCCGGGAGCCGGGCGGTTCGCGCGCAGCAGACGCCATAGGCGGGCTGCGGAGATGGAAGAGATCCTGGAGGGATCATGGCGCTCCGATTCGGGTACAAGGCATCCGCCGAGCAATTCGGTCCGCGAGAGCTACTGGACTTCGGGGTCGCAGCCGAGCAGGCTGGCTTCGACAGCGTCATCGTGAGCGACCACTTCCAGCCGTGGCGCCACACCGACGGCCACGCGCCGTACTCGTTCGCCTGGATCGCGGCCCTCGGCGAGCGGACCGAGCGGGTGCTTCTCGGCACGAGTGTCGTGACGCCCACCTTCCGCTACCACCCGGCGATCGTGGCGCAGGCCATGGGCACCATCGGCGTGTTGAACCCGGGCCGGGTGATGCTCGGGGTCGGCACCGGTGAATCGCTCAACGAGGTGCCGGTGCTGGACATCGAGTGGCCCGAGTTCAAGGTTCGCTTCGGGCGACTCAAGGAAGCCGTGGAGATCATGCAGCGGCTCTGGCGCGAGGAGTTCGTGTCCTTCCAGGGCGAGTACTTCCGGACGCGCGGCGCAACGGTGTACGACCGGCCGGCTGAGCCACCGCTGCTCTACGTGGCGGCAGCCGGCGAGGTCGCGGCACGGTACGCGGGGCGTGTCGCGGACGGGTTCATCTGCACCTCGGGCAAGGGCATGGAGCTCTACTCGGAGAAGCTGCTCCCCGCGGTCCGAGAGGGCGCGGAGAAGGCCGGTCGGGACTACGACGGGATCGAGAAGCTGATCGAGATGAAGGTCTCGTTCGACACCGAGCGATCCCGGGCGATGGAGGACACCAAGATCTGGGCGGCGCTCGCGCTCCCCGGCGAGAAGAAGACCGGCGTTGACGACCCGCGTGAGATGGAGCGGCTGGCCAAGGAGGTCGAGGACGTCGCCCACCGCCGCTGGCTCGTCTCGGACGACCCCGACGAGCACATCGAGCAGCTGCGGCCCTACATCGAGCTCGGCTTCCAGCACCTTGTCTTCCACTTCCCGGGCGACGACCAGCGGCGCTCGATCGAGCTGTACGCGAAGGAGATCCTGCCGCGACTGCGCCAACGCTGGGGGTAGTCAAAGGGCTGCAACCGGGCGGCTTCGCGGCGTGTTCTAGGATGCAGAGGCCCGGCCCAGGGGCCCCATCCCGGAGAAGCACGTTGTCCGTTTCCAAGCCCTCGTCCTCGGCGGTCCTCTGGTCGCTGTTCCTGGCGCTCGCCTTCATCTGGGGCAGCTCGTTCCTGTTCATCAAGATCGGCCTGGACGAAGGGCTGGGACCGCTGACGGTCGTCACCTATCGCCTCGGCATCGCCACGACCTTCCTCGTGGTCATCGGCTTGCTCACGGGGGCGCGGATCCCCAGGGACCGGCGAACGCTGCTCATCGTCGGTGCTCTCGGCCCGATCAACGTGGTCATCCCGTTCGTGCTCATCACGGGCGCCGAGCAGTACATCAGCTCGGCCCTGGCAGCGATCCTCAATGGCCTCGTGCCGCTGTTCACGATCGTCATCGCCGCCGCCGCCCTGCGCGACGAACCGATCACCGTCAACCGGCTGGTCGGGC
>JACDBP010000250.1 GCA_013694835.1 Chloroflexota bacterium | reverse complement strand
ACATGCAGCAGCGCGCCGCGGACCGCATGGACGCGATTCTGACGCGCGCCTCCGGAGCCTGACGGGGGTACGAACGGGGGTACGACCCGAATCAAGAGGCCCTCCGGGATCAGTCGGAGGGCCTCTTTCGTGCTCAGGGAGCTGGCTGGCGAGGAAGGATTCGAACCTTCGATCTCCTGATCCAGAGTCAGGCGCCTTACCGCTTGGCCACTCGCCAGTGGGAGCGGAATCTTAGCCGAAGGGCACACGGGATGGGCGAGCGCGGCCACTGGGGTCAGTCGAGGAGGGCGTCAGCCTCGACCTCGACCTTCCAGCGCGGGTCGAGCAGTCCCGCGACCACCAACATCGTCGACGCTGGGCGGGCCGCTCCGAACACGCTGCCATGGGCTCGGCCCACCGCCTCATGATCCGCTAGGTCGACGATGAACATCCGCGTCCGGACGACATGCTCCGCGCCGGCGCCGAGCTCGGCCATCGCCGTCAGGATGATCTCGAGGCAGCGGGTGGTCTGTACGCCCGCGTCCGGATCGACGTGGCCGTCCGGCCAGATGGGCGCCGTGCCCGCCACGGTGACGCTTTTGCCGACGCGAACAGCGCGGCAGTACCCGAAGCGTCTCTCGAACGGTGAACCGGAACTGACGCGGCGACGCTCGGAGCTCACGTGCAGTCGGGCACGACGCGGAAGACCTGGCCGGCTCGGCTGGTGGGGAGGACCAGGATGACGATGTCGCGGCTCCTTCCAGCCGGAGTGTCGTTGTCCAGGAGCAGGCGCATCTCACCGAGCGTGTAGCCCGACTCCGCGGGTCCCGGTGAACTGCGCGAGTCGACCACCGGCCGCAGCTGGTTGCCCAAGGCGTAGACCCGTCCGCCGTAGCGGATCCAGCTGGGGAACACATTGTCGTTGAGCGAGTCGATCGCTGGACAGCCGGCGAGCCGCTGACCGGACTGGACGGTCGTGTCCGGGCCGGCCCAGGTGTCGATGCGTCGCTCTCGTATGAGGTCGAGGCCGACACGCACGGAGAGGTACGCGATGGCGATGGTGATCGCGGCGATCAGCAGCTTGCGGGCGATCGGATGCCAGCGGAGGGGGTAACTCCGCTCGCGGCCCATCGGCTCCGGCCGGCCCTGCCGGAGGGCAAGGATCAGGCGCGCATAGCGATCGCTTCCGTCGGAGGACAGGCGTTCACGCTGCGCGGCACGTTCCTCGACCGTCGGCCGGCCCCTGGACCTGGACCCTCGCTCGACCATGGGGCCGACGGTAGCATTCCGCGAACGACACCGGATGGCGACGGTCCTGCAACACTCGAGCGCATTCCCACCGGACCCGCCGCGTGGCCGTTGCGCCGCTTCCGCCGGCGGCGCACGCCGGTTACGAGACCTTCGGCAGGACCTGCGTCAAGTCCATCACGCCGGCGAACAGGTCGCCACGCTCCCGGACGCGATCCAGGACGGAGCGGATGTTCCAGCGGTTCGGCCGCAGCTCCGCATCGTCCAGTTCATCCCACGTGATCGGTGCTGAGACCGGCGCGCCGGGCGCCGGCCGCACCGCGTATGGAGCGACGAGCGTCTTGTTGACTGCATTCTGCGTGTAGTCGAGCCGCGCGAGTCCCTTGCGACCGGCCTTCTCCCAGACCCAGCTGACCTTGTCCGGCATCATCTGGCCGACCGCTCGCGAGATGGCTTCGACCCACGCGCTGGTCTCGGCATACGAGTAGGCGGGCTTGATGGGGACCCAGATCTGGATGCCGCGCTTGCCGGTGACCTTGGGGAATCCGACGACGCCGAGGTGGCCCATCGCTGTCTTGTAGAGCCGTGCGAACGCGACGACGTCGTCCCAGCTGGTCTTGTCGCCCGGGTCGATGTCGATGAGCGCGTACGTGGGTCGGCGGTAGGTCTTGGTGCGCGACGTCCAGGGATGGAGATCGAGGGCGGCATGGTTGGCAAGCCACGCCAGGGTAGCGACACGGTCGGCGACGATGTAGGTGTGCGCCTCGGTCGAGCCTGCGTCCGGGTACGACCAGCGCGCCATCCACTCGGGCGCGTACCTCGGGATCTCCTTCTGCCAGAAATGTGGGCCGCTGATGCCGTCGGGCCATCGGTCGAGGTTGAGCGCGCGGCCGCCCAGGTAGGGCAGCAGCACGGGTGCGATCGTCACGTAGTAGCGGATCAGGTCGCGCTTCGTGAAGCCCGAGTCCGGGAAGAGGACCTTGTCCAGATTCGTCAGCGGGATCTCGTGCCCGCCGACGGACCAGGGGACCGGTGTCTTCTTCGATGGCGTCGCCTCGAGCTCCGCCAACTCCGCCTCCGTGGCGGCCTGCGCCGGCTTCGTCCGGTCGGAAGTGACGCGGAAGAGCTTGACCCGGCCGGCCGGGCCTATCGATTCGCTGGCCTCGGGCATCGTGCGCTTCCTCCCGGTCGCCTTGGCGCCGGCAGCTTTCGCCTCGGCTTCGGCGGCCTTCGCCGCCACGGCCGCCGAGACGGCCACCTCGCGCACGACACTCGTCGGATCCTTGGCGATCTCGAAGCCCTTGAACGCCGCCTGGCGCAGCAGCTTGTCCGTGGTCCACTCGGCGAACTCCGCCCGGATGACCACCTCCGGCTTCGCCCAGTGGGCGCCCTTGATGCGGGGCGCGTCCACGAAAGGTGGCTCGTCGAGATGCAGCCCATCCAGCCTGGCCACGAGGTCACGACGGGTCCGCGTGTCGATGCCGCTGCCGACGTGGCCGGCGAAATGCAGATCACCGTCTTCGTAGACGCCCACGATCAGCGAGCCCAGATCGCGATGCGACCCCTTGCCTTCCTCGTAGCCACCGACGACGAGCTCCTGCTCCCTGCGGATCTTGAGCTTCAGCCACGCCTTGGAGCGTCGGCCAGGTTGGTACCTGCTGTGCCGCTCCTTGGCCATGATCCCCTCGAGCCCGCGCTGCGCGGCGATCTCGTGGAACGCCTCGCC
>JACDBP010000366.1 GCA_013694835.1 Chloroflexota bacterium | reverse complement strand
ACCCGACCCGGCCGGGATGAGCTTGCCGATGATGACGTTCTCCTTGAGGCCGATGAGCCGATCCTTGGCGCCGTTGATGGCGGCTTCGGTGAGCACTCGGGTGGTCTCCTGGAAGGACGCCGCCGCGAGGAACGAACTGGTGTTCAGCGATGCCTTCGTGACGCCCAGCAGCACCGTCTCGGCAGTGGTGGGCTCGCCGCCCTCAGCCAGGACCGTGTTGTTCACATCCTCGAACTCGAACCGGTCGATCAGCTCGAACGGCAGTTGCTCACTGTCGCCCGGCTGGTCGATGCGGACCTTGCGGAGCATCTGCCGGACGATGATCTCGATGTGCTTGTCGTTGATCGTCACGCCCTGGCTGCGGTACACGCGCTGGACCTCCTTGACGAGGTAGCGCTGGACCGCATCCCGGCCGCGGGTCTCGAGGTACTCCTGCGGGTTGATGGGCCCGTCGGTGATGGCCCCGCCAGCGCGGATCTCCTGACCGTTCTCTACCAGCAGTTTCGCGTTGTGAGGGATGGCGTACTCCCGCTCCACGACATCCTCTGAGCGGACCATCAGGCCTTCCTCGGCGCGGATGAGGAAGCCCTTCACCGGCGACACGAGGTCGTCGGTCGGGGCCTCCCGGTCGGCGCGCCCGACCAGCTGGTTCGCCTCGACGTTGTCGCCCTCGGCGAGCAGCAGCTCGTGCTCCGGGCTGATGCGAAGCGGGGTGTCGAACGATTCGCGGCTGGTCACCTTGACCCGCCGTGCGCCGTTCTCGCCCTGGATGATCTCGACGACCCCGTCGATGTGGCTGATCTCGGCCTTGCCCTTGGGGACGCGCGCCTCGAACAGCTCCTCCACGCGCGGCAGGCCGGCCGTGATGTCGAGGCCGGCGACGCCGCCCGTGTGGAATGTCCGCATCGTCAGCTGCGTGCCGGGCTCACCGATCGACTGGGCGGCGATGATGCCGACCGCTTCGCCGACCCCGACCAGACGGCCGGTGGCCAGGTTGCGGCCATAGCACGCTCGGCAGACGCCGTAGCGCGACTGACACGTGAGCGGCGAGCGGACAAGCACCTCGTCGAGCCCCGCGGCCTCGATCGACGCCGCGATCTCTTCGGTGATCTCGCTGTTGCGCTCGACCAGGACCTGCGGATCCTTCTTGGTCGCCTTCGGATCGGCGACCGGGCCTGCGGCGAACCGCCCGACGAGCCGGCGTTGGAACGCGTCGGGCTCGTTCGGCGCGAATTCCTCCGTCTCACCCCGGGTGATCCAGGTGCCCTCCTCCGTGCCGCAGTCGTCATCGCGGGTGATGACGTCCTGCGCCACGTCGACCAGGCGCCGCGTCAAGTAGCCCGAGTCGGCCGTCCGGAGCGCGGTGTCGGCGAGGCCCTTGCGTGCGCCGTGGGTGGAGATGAAGTACTCGAGGACGGTCATGCCTTCGCGGAAGTTCGAACGGACCGGCACGTCGATGATCCGGCCGGTCGGGTCGGCCATCAGGCCGCGCATGCCGCCCAGCTGGCCGATGTTGCCCTTGTTGCCGCGGGCGCCCGAGCTGGTCATCATCGTCACGGAGCCGTACGGGTCGAGCCCCGCCATCATCTTGTCCGAGATGGTCTGGGTCGTGTCCTTCCAGATCTGCACCACCCGCTCATAGCGCTCGTCCTCGGTGATGAGACCGCGCTGGAACTGGCGGTCGATCGATTCGACCGACGAGTCGGCGGCAGCGAGCAGCTGCTGCTTGTCCTCGGGCACGGAGATGTCGTCGACCGCGATGGTCATGCCGCCACGGGTCGCATACGAGAAGCCGATCGACTTGATGCCGTCGACCAGGTGCGCCGTCTCGGTCGGGCCGAGCAGCCGGTAGCACTCGCTGACCAGCTCGCGCAGCGCGACCCGATTCATCGACTTGTTCCGGAAGCGAAGCCGATCGGGCAGGATCGAGTTGAAGATCACCCGGCCGACCGTGGTGCGAACGCCCGTCACTACGGTCTCCTGGCGCTCCTCGTCCCAGGTCCGGACGGTCAGCTCGATCGGATCATGGAGCTTGAGCGGCTCACGTCCGCCCGAGTCGATCCGACGCAGATGGTGCGCCTGGATCGCGTCGTCCTCGTCGGAGAACCGGGTCGCCGGCTTGTCCTGGTTGTCCTCACGCTCGAGGGTCAGGTAATAGCAGCCGAGGACCATGTCCTGGGTCGGCGCGACCACCGGGCCGCCGTCCGACGGCGACAACAGGTTGGCCGTCGACAGCATCATCCGTCGCGCCTCCTCCTGCGCCGCGGCGCTCAAGGGGACATGGACGGCCATCTGGTCGCCGTCGAAGTCAGCGTTGAAGGCGAAGCAGACCAACGGATGGATCTGGATCGCGGAGCCCTCGACGAGCACCGGCATGAACGCCTGGATGCCCAGCCGGTGCAGGGTCGGCGCGCGGTTGAGCAACACCGGGTGGTCCTTGATGACCTCTTCGAGCACATCCCAGACCTCGGGCCGGACACGCTCGACGATGCGCTTGGCGCTCTTGATGTTGTGGGCGAAACCCTTCTCTACGAGCTGGCGCATCACGAACGGCTTGAAGAGCTCCAGCGCCATCTTCTTGGGCAGGCCGCACTGGTGGAGCTTGAGCTCCGGCCCGACCACGATGACGGAGCGCCCCGAGTAGTCCACGCGCTTGCCCAGCAGGTTCTGCCGGAACCGGCCCTGCTTGCCCTTGAGCATGTCGGAGAGGCTCTTGAGCCGGTGGTTGCCGGTCCCGGCGATCGCCCGGCCACGGCGGCCGTTGTCGATCAGCGCGTCGCACGCTTCCTGGAGCATCCGCTTCTCGTTGCGAATGATGATCTCGGGCGCGCCGAGCTCCAGCAGCCGCTTCAACCGGTTGTTG
>JACDBP010000355.1 GCA_013694835.1 Chloroflexota bacterium | reverse complement strand
AGCTCGCCTTCAACCAGCCCGAAGCCACCCACGAGGAGCGCTACGACGCGTTCGTCGCCCACGTTCATGGCGGCGGCAAGGTCGAGCCGCGCGACTGGATGCCGGACGAGTACCGCCGCAACGTGCTCCGGTTCGTGGAGATGCATGCGAACTCGGAGCTGATGGGCGTGCTCCCGGAGCGCGAGTGGATCATGCGGGCGCCGAACCTGAAGCGAAAGCTGGCATTGACCGCCAAGGTCCAGGACGAGGTCGGGCACGCGCAGCTGCTCTACCGTGTCGCGGAGGACCTTGGCAAGACGCGCCGGCAGATGCTGCAGGACCTGCTGGACGGCAAGACGAAGTTCCACAACGTCTTCCACTACCCCACGAGGACATGGGCGGACGTCGGCATCATCGCCTGGCTCGTGGATGCTGCCGCGATCGTCGCCCAGCAGGCGCTGCGGGAGTCGAGCTACGGCCCCTACTCGCGGACGATGAAGAAGATCTGCTGGGAGGAATCGGTCCACATCATGCACGGCCGAGACGTGGTCGTGACGATGATGACCGGCTCCGACGCGCAACGGGCGATGGTCCAGGAGGCGCTCGACCGCTGGTGGGGCCCGCTGATGCAGATGCACGGCCCACGCTCAGATCCCGCGAAGGACCGTGACCTCTTCTGGCGCATCAAGGCCAAGTCGAGTGAGGAGTTGCGCCAGGAATTCCTGGGGATCTATGTGCCGCGCCTGCTGGAGCTTGGCCTGAGGATCCCGGACCCGGAGCTGCGCTTGGACGAGGCGACCGGCACATGGCGGTATGGCGAACCCGACTGGGCGGAGCTGAAGGCGGTGGTCACGGGCCATGGCCCGAAGTCGCAGGAGCGGCTCGAGTTCCGTCGCCTGCACCACGCCGAGACCCAGTGGGTCCGCGACACGGTCCTGGTGCCGGCCGCGGTGCCCGGCGTCCCGGCTGCCTGACGCGACGGCCATGACGGAGCCGGCGGCCGAGGGCCGTGTCGAAACCGTGGGGCGCCTCGGCGACGGCGCCGATCCGGACGTCTGGGAGGTCTTCCGCGAGGAGAAGGAGGGCGACCCGATGCGCCACGCCGGCAACCTTCGGGCGCCGGATGCCGAGCTGGCGATGCACTATGCCCGCGAGTTCTACAGCCGCCGCCAGGAGAGCGTTCGCCTCTGGGTCGTCAGGCGCAGCGACGTCCACGATCTTTCCGATCCCGACCTGCTGCAGCCGCCGCTCGACCGGACGTTCAAGAAACCGGGCGGCTACGTGATGCGCGACAAGCTCGAGCAGGCGCGCCGTCGCGCGGGCGAGGTCGACGACCGATGACGGAGGTCACCACCGCTCGCTCGGCCCTCCGGACGCGTCCCGGCCGGGCGGGGGACCTCGACCCGGTCGACTCCACGACGCTCGACGGGCGGACGCGCGACGCTCTCGCCGAGCTGTTGCTGACGATGGCCGACGACGAGTTCGTGGTCGGGTTCTGGGACTCCGAGTGGACCGGCATCGCGCCGGCGCTCGAGCAGGACGTGGCGTTCAGCTCTCTGGCGCAGGACGAGATCGGCCACGCGCGCGTCTTCTACGAGCTGCTGTCCCGGCTGGCCGGGGGTGACGCCGACACGATCGCCTTCGGGCGACAGCCGCAGGGTTACCGGCACGCGCGGCTGTTGGACCACCCCCGTACCGACTGGGCGTTCAGCGTCGCCCGGCGGTATCTCTACGACACGGCGGACGCGGTCCGCCTGGAGGCGCTGGCGGGCGGCTCGTTCATGCCACTCGCCAACCTGGTGGCAAAGATCCGCCGGGAGGAGACGTATCACCTGGCGCACCTCGACGCCTGGGTGGGTCGCCTCGCGGGAGGCGGCGAGCAACCGCGAAGCCGGCTCGAGGGGGCGCTGGAGCGTCTCTGGACGGACGCGCTGACGGTCTTCACGCCGCTCACGGGTGACGCGGAGTCGGTGCTGGTCGAGGCAGGGATCCTAGGGGAGCCGCTCGCGCTCCTGGCCGAGCGCTGGCTGAAGCTCACTCGCGGTCGCTTCGATGCGCTTGGTCTCCATGTGCCGATCGAGCTTGGCGTACCACGCGCCGACGGCCGTTCGGGCCACGGCGCCGACTTCGAGTGGCTCTGGAACGAGTTCACCTCGGTCTACCGGCTTGAGCCCGGTGCAACGTGGTGACGGCCGCCTCCCCGGTCCAACGCAAGGGAGCGTCGGTGTGGGACGCACTCCAGGACGTGAAGGACCCGGAGATCCCGGCGTTGTCTGTGGTCGAGCTCGGGGTCGTCCGGTCGGTCGACGTCACCACGGACCGCGTCCATGTCGAGTTGCTGCCGACCTTCCTGGGCTGTCCCGCGCTCGAGATGATGCGAGACGCCATCCGTGAGCGGCTGGCTGGCTTCGCGCCGGAGGTCCACGTGGAGATCAGCTACGCCGAACCCTGGACCAGCGACCGGATCACCGACGACGGGCGTCGCAAGCTTCGGGAGAGCGGCTTTGCCCCGCCGATGGCCGGGGGAGGGGTCGCGGCCCTGCCGATCGCGCTGGTACCCGCGGCGCCATGTCCCTTCTGCGGCTCGCGGCGGACCCTGCTCGAGAACGCCTTCGGCCCGACGCAGTGCCGCGCGATCCACTACTGCACCGACTGCCGCCAGCCCTTCGAGCAGTTCAAGGCGGTCTGAGCGCGGCAAGGGGACCGGCCGGCGCGATGAGACCGGCCGGCGCGATGAGACCGGCCGGCGCGACTTCCTGAAAGGCGTCGCCGGGAGCAGCGCCAGGCCGGCTCCACGCCCCCCGCGCGCGAGTTTCGTGCCACTCGGCGTACCTGACGAATGGCGTATGGCAGGAACATGCGGCCGATCCCGCGCCGACCGTTGCCCCGAGACTACCGATGTCAGGAAACGGCGGCGTACCTCAGCGGATCCAGCCGCGCCAGCGTCTGTCGCGCCGGCGCGACGCCGGAGATGCCCACGGGCGGCTCAACCTCTGGTCGCGACTTCTGCACATTGTCGGCAGCGACCCACCACGGTCAGATGCGACAGGTCCGCTACGAAGTCGCGATCGTCCCGAAGGGCTCCGAGCAGCGCTGAAGCCTCTGCGTCATCGATGTCCCAGGTGCCGCCGCAGGCCTTGCAGAAGAGATGGCCGTGCTCGGACGCGGGCATGACGTGGAACTCCTCGCGGCCGTCGACACCGTGGCAGTGCTGGAGAACGCCGAGTTCCTCGAGGACATCGAGGGTGCGATAGACGGTGGATGGGGTCGTCGCCGAATCCGCCACGCGACACCTTGCCACCAGCTCGGCTCCCGTGATGTGACCATCCGTCCGGGCGAGCACCTCGACGAGGTTCCGGCGCTGCGGAGTCCAGCGCAGGCCGCGCTCCCGCAGGCGCTCGCGAACGGAGCCCCACGTGTTCGACTCGACCGCCGTTGATCCCCTTCGCTGCATCGCGCGAATGCTATCCCAGTCAAGCCGTGGCAAATGCAACTCGTTGCATCAACCCCAGAAGACCCGTAGCATCAGGCTGGAGCGACCGAAAAACGGCCGGCACAGGAGGGCACGTGCTCGACGGATCGATCGCCATCGTGGCTGGCCAGGGCCTGGACCTCGCGGTCGTGGCCGCCACCACGGGTGGCGTGGGCGTCCTGATCACCGGCCTGCTGCTTGGCATCCGGCACGGCATCGACTGGGACCATATCGCCGCGATCACCGACGTCACGAGCACGACCAGCGTCGCTGACACCGCCGATGCGGTCCATCGCACGGCGCACCAGACAGATCCAGGGCACAACCATGAGCACGGCGGGTCATCAGAGATCGAGACCCACATCGGACTGCCAGGCCAGGGACCGGGTGCGATGCTCGTCACCCCGGCAGGCCCGGCTCCCGTCCTGCGCGCGGATGCGGTCACCGTGCACGACCGCCGTCGGGCGATCTTCCTCGGCACGCTCTACGCGCTCGGTCACGCGCTGGTCGTCGCCGTTCTGGGCCTCCTTGCGCTGGCTTTCGGGGCGACATTGCCGGACTGGGTCGACCCGATCATGGGTCGAGTCGTTGGGATCACGCTGCTGGTGCTGGGCATCTGGGTCTTCATCTCCCTCTATCGGTATGCCCGTCACGGGGAGGCGTTCCGTCTTCGGAGCCGCTGGATGCTGGCCTTCGATGGCTTGCGCGGACTTTGGCGACGCTTCCAGGCGAGACTCCATGGCCATGAACACATCGAGCCGCTGGAGATGAGCTCGTACGGACCTCGCACAGCGTTCGCCGTCGGCATGATCCACGGCATCGGCGCCGAGACCGGCTCGCAGGTGCTGATCATCGCTGCGGTGGGCGGTGCTGCTTCCGCCGGACTCGGTGTGCCGATGATGCTGGCCTTCATCGTGGGCCTGCTCGTCTCGAACACGGCGATCGTGCTCGTCAGCGCCTCCGGGTTCGTGGCCAGTCAGACTCGCCAGCGACTGTACGTCGTCGTGGGCATCCTCGCGGGGATCTTCAGCGTCGTGGTGGGCGCCTTGTTCGTGCTTGGCGAGGAGGCTACCCTCCCGGACCTCGATAGCCTGCTCCGGTTCATCGGCTGACTGCCCCTCACGGGGTGGCGCCTCGGCCGACCACCCAGCCGATCACGCCTCGGGCAGGCTCACGGCGTACTGGGCGCCCGTGACGACGGTCTGGCGCAGGCGTCAGTCGCGCACGCGAAGGACGACGCCGCCGATGTCCGTCACGTAGACCTCGCCGCTGGAGCTCTCTCCGAAGCCGCTGATCGAGCGCCCGCTGCTGTAGGCCGCCGGCAGGCTCGAGAGCTCTGGGCCGGTAGCAGAGATATTCCAGATGTAGCCCGAGCAGAAGTCCGCAAAGATGTAACGCCCGACCAGCGACGGGTAGAGCGAGCCCCGGTAGACGTACCCGCCGGTGACCGCGCAGTGGGACCCGCTGTTCGCGTAGACCGCGTGCGGACGCTTCTTGCCCGAGGTGTTGCAGCCGCTGCTCGGGTTGTAACAGGCCCTGCCCTCCATGACCCGCCAGCCGTAGTTGACGGCCTCGCCGGTGCCGGCGCGGTTGACCTCTTCCCAGCGGTCCTCGCCGACGTCCGCGATCCACATCTTGCCGTCCGCTCGGTCGAAGCTCCAGCGCCACGGGTTGCGCAGCCCATACGACCAGACGAGCCGCCGGTTCGGGTTCGAGTCGTTGGCCCAGGGATTGCTGGGCGGGACGGTGTACGTAGAGGTCCCCGTGACGTCGATGCGAAGGATCTTGCCCAACAGGCTCGTCGTGTTCTGTGCGGTGTTCGTGGGATTCCCCGTCCCACCGCCGTCACCCGTGCCGATGTAGAGATTGCCGTCTGGCCCGAAGTTGATCATGCCGCCGTTGTGGTTCCCGTAGGTCGGGTGGAAGATCGGCAGGATCGTGCGGATGAGCTCGCCGCGATTGAAGCTTGTGCGGCGCCCGAGCGCCACGACGTTGTTGCCGGCATTGTTCGTGTAGTACAGGAAGAAACGACCGTTCTCGGCATAGCCGGGATGGAAGGCGAGGCCCAGCAGCCCTTCCTCACCGCTGTACTGGACCAGGCCCTGGATGTCGAGGTACGGCGTCGCATCGATGGTCCAGGTGGTGACGCTGCCATGCGGCGGCCGCAGGATCCGGATGCGACCCGGCTGCTCCACCACGAACAACCGCGAATCGCCGGCGTGCGTGAGCATCACGGGGCTCACGAAGCCCGATTTGATCGTCGTCAGCCCGAGCGTCGCGCGAGGTTCCGGCCTGAAACGGCCTGCCCCATCGGAATCGGGAGCCGCATCGACGGTGCGCGACGCCGGCGCGGCGGGCGTCGCAGCGGCGGCCGGCGCGGCGGCCATGGTCAGGACGAACGTCGCGAACGTCAGGCCGGCGACCAGGCGGTGCCGCTGACGGTGGGATCCGGTGGACATCGAGCGAAGACCTCCCCATGGTTGGACCACGCGCCGCTCTTCGCCCAACGGGCGATCGGGCGTTGGCGGCGGATCGGATGGTCCGGGCACCTTACACCGATGCCGCGGCAGTCACCGCGAACACGCAAGGGAGACGTTCCCGGCGCCGAACCGTTACCAGGGCATCGGCGAGGTAGCTGCCCTCTTGTTGACTCCGCGTGCAGTTGCTGCGTGCGCCACCGCGTAGGGCTCGTCGTGCGCTCCGGGCAGGATGACGAGGCGACGAGCCCGCCGCTCGCGCACGCCTTCCGTCCAGACCGGGAGTGGGCCGTCCGGGTGGCGCGCCCGAGGCGACAGACCCGCCGCCTTCGGCCCCCATTGCGCGCCGTGGCGGGGTCCGGCGGCAAGGTACACCCAGAGATCTCGCGGCTGATACACCGCTCGACCTGGATTCAGAACGGCGGCCAGGGGATCGCCGGGCGGCCGAGATCGGGAAGCGGGAACGTACCGTGCCTCAGGAGGGACTCCACGCGTCGTTCGGTCGCCGCGACCTCACGCCGCGAGAGCAACTCGCGAAGCTCCAGGCCGAGCTCCGACGCAAGGTCCGATCGCAGGATCTCCAGCAGCGTGACCTCATCCTCGGTCAGCTGCTCACCACGCCAGCCCCACAGCACGGTCCGCAGCTTCGGGTCGACCGAGAACGTCACCCCGTGGTCGACGCCGTAGACCCGACCGTCCACCGGCAGCATGTGGCCACCCTTCCGATCGGCGTTGTTGACGACCGCGTCGAAGAGTGCCATGCGACGCAGTGACGGGTCGCGCGTCAGGATCATCGAGACCACATCCACGTCCTCGTCAACCTCGAGCCACAGCTGGGCCATGCCCGGGCCGAGCGGCCCGTCCCGGAAGACGGTCGGGGGTGCGATCCCCCAGCCGGCCCGCGACGAGACGGTGTGCGCGGCGACCTCGCGGAATGCCAGGGTCCCGCTGGGGAAGTCGTCCAGCGGCCTCTCGCCGCGGATGGGCTTGTAGACGCAGCCCGCCTTCAGGGCGCGGCGATCCGGTCCGGCGGGGCAGGAGACCGTCGCGTACAGCGTGACGTTGGTGGCGTCCACGAGCCGTCCCACGATCTCCAGCTCACCTTCCCGCAGGAGCTCGAGGGCCGTGGAGGGCTCGATCCCGTTGGCCGGCTCCAGCTCGTCGTCGGGCGCTAACGCATCGTCAGGCTCCGATTCGTCCTCACGCCGTACGGCGCGCTCGTCCTTGTCCACCGCGTCAGTTCAGATAGCTGGTGCCGTTGCGGCGGGGGCAGAGGTGCCCGCGCGGGTCCAGGGGCTGGCCGCAGAGCGGGCAGGGGAGCCGACCGGCGGCGACGATCCGTTCGGCACGCTCGATGAACGCACGGGCCTCTTCCAGCGTCAGGTGGACCCGCACCAGGTCCGGGCCGTCCTCGTCGTCGGCGACCTCGAGTGCCTCTTCCTCGTCATCGGTCGTCTCGCGTGTCTCGACGAGGACACGCTCGCGTTCGCCATCCCACGAGAGTGCCATGGTGCCGACGCGGAAGAGCTCCATCAGCGGCTCGTCCAGCGGTTCGGTGTCGCGCTGGGCCCCTGCCGGTTCCGGCGGGACTTCGATGCCACGCCGAACGAGCTCGTCGAGGAGGATGCCGAGTCGTTCCGCGAGTGCCGCGACCTGCACCTTCTCCAACGCGACACTGATCACGGCGGCCTGCTTTCGGACCTGCAGGAAGAAGGTACGGTCGCCCGGCTCACCAACGGTGCCGGGTACGAAACGGTCCGGGGTCTCGAAGACGAAGATGCGACGTGGCATAGGCTCGACTCTATACCGTTCGCGTGCGGCATCGTGCCGGTTCGCCCTGGCGGGGCCGGGCAACAGGTGGGCGCGCGCGCGATCATCCAGTACCACCGTTCGGCGCCACCGAACGAAGCGGTAGCGAACGCTTGGCTAACAGCCCGTGACAGGGCGCTCCAGGCCGCCGGCGTTCGCTCGGACCGAACGGAAACCTGTCGAGAGACCGCCGAGGGCACATCGCGCGGCGTCTCAAGCCACTGGCGTTCGCTCGGACCCAAGGCAAGGCCGATGGCAGCCGGCGGCATGGCCGGCAGCCGGCCCGATCTCAGGCGCTTGCGCTGTCCGGCGGCTCCTCGGCCGCGGGGGGCGCGGACTCGCGGATCGGTTCGAGGTCGATCGTCCGTACCTGGCGTGTTCGACCGGCATCGGTGCGCACCAGGGCGGCGGGGATGGCTCCGCCGGCGAACTTCTCGATCACCGCGGCCTCACCGTTGTACAGGCCTGTGCCGATGATCCGGACGCGGTCACCGACCGCGAGTCCTGTGCGGCCGCTGCCGGCGGCCATATCGATGTTGACGACGGTCGGACGGACCTTCGGGGGCTCAGGGCCCACGCCGGTCTGGGGTGGTTGCCTCGTGGCGGTGCGGGCCACGGGGTAGGTCACCTTGCGCTTGCGCGGTGGCACGGTCGGGA
>JACDBP010000315.1 GCA_013694835.1 Chloroflexota bacterium | reverse complement strand
ACGCATCCAACCGAAGCCTGCTCGAGTCCCGCCCCGGCGCCGTCGCTCGAACCCGCGTCCACGGCGACGATCGCCCGGGTGCGCACCCAGCCGAGGTATCGGTCCCGTTCGAGACGGACGCGGGTCCACCTGTCTGACGCATCGAACGCCTGCACGGCTTCTCCGAACAGGGCCTGAGTCACTCGTTCGGCGCCGTCGGCCGGTTCGCGCACCACGTCCACCACGCCGCGCCCGATCCGGCCCCACCACATCGAATCCTCGAGGACCACGACTCGGTCGTCGACCGGCTCATCGTTGATGGCGTCGCGGATCGCCCACTGCTGCTCGGCGTCCTCGACGACGCCCCTCAGGACGGGCGGGTCCGCTTCCTCGACGGTGACATCGAAGATCGACTCGCGCCCGTCGCGATACCGCTCCTGCCCGATGCGCCAGATGCGATCCGCGAGGCTCGTGCCGCGGCGCGCCCAGAAGTCCTCGACCCGGGCGATCCACTCGAGGGGCCGTTCGTGGTGCACTCCATGCCCGACCCCGACCGGACGCCAGAGCTCGGCACCGGGGACATGCCGCGCGATGAACGCTGCATGCCCGGCCTTCGCGTTCGTCGCGTCCTCGGTGCCTTCGATGGCGAGCACCGGCCAGCTGACGGCCGAGAGGTCGGCTGGCCCCAGCCGTGGCTCCGCGATCGTCTCGGCGAGCGTCAGCCGGAGAAGCTCCCGCCAGTAGCCCTCGCCATGTGTCGCGCCGTGGATGGCGATCATCTCGTCGCGCCAGGCGGGATCCTCCCGTTCGACCCGGTCAGCATCGAAATAGACCGGCTCACGAGCGATGAGGTCGTCGCTGACGTACGCGTTCGCCGCCTGCAGCACGCACGTCGCGATCACCTCCGGGTGCTCGATGAGGGTGACGAGCGCGACATTGCCGCCATTGCTGTGCCCGACGACGTGCGCTCGGGCGTATCCCGACGCGCGGATGAGCGCGGCGGCGTCCGCCGCGAGCTGGCGGAACGTGTAGCTGTAGGTCGGGTCAGTGCTCTGCCCGTGACCGCGACAGTCAGGGACGATCACGTGGCGGTCGCGCGCCAGCAGCGGCGCGACGGCGCGCCAATCCGACGGGCCATCGCCGGTGGATCCATGGATCAACAGCACCGGGTCACGGGCCGGCTGCCGGGTCCCGAACTCGAGGTAGTGGAGCAGTGCCCCGTTGATCTCGATCCTCGGCATCGTCGCTAGCGCGGCTCCGGGGCCATGGTCCCCTGCCGCGAAGGCGCTGCCGAGCCACGGTCCAGCGGCAGGCGGGCCACGAAGCGGGCCCCGCGGCCCGGCGCTCGATCCATGGAGATGGAGCCATCGTGCTGTTCTACGATCCAGGAGGCGATCGCGAGGCCAAGGCCCGTGCCGCCGGCGGGAGCGGTCGGCGATCGCCAGAAGCGGTCGAAGATGTGCGGGGCGTCCTCAGGGCGGACACCGGGGCCGTCGTCGATCACCTCGAGGGCTGAGCGGTTGCCGTCGGGATGAACGCGGATGGTGACCTGACCGCCACGTGGCGAGTGGCGCACGCCGTTGTCGACCAGCACCGTCACCAGCTGGCGCAGCCGTACGGGATCGCCGATGACGGGAGCCGGCGCTGCCTCCAGCTCCAGGGTCACGCCGCGCGATGTTGCGAGCCCCGAGAGTGAGGGCATCGCATCGAGCGCCACGTCGGCCAGGTCCAGCGACGCCGCCGTCAGCTGGACCGCACCCGAATCGGTCCGGGCCAGGAGCAGGAGGTCGTCGACGAGCGCGGCGAGATGGATCGTCTCGACGTCAACCTCGTCCAGCAGGGACGCGCTGGTCGGATCGTCGATCACCCGCCTGCGCACCAGCTCGACGTTGCCGCGCACGACCGTCAGGGGCGTACGCAGCTCGTGGCTGGCATCGGCGGCGAACTCGCGCTGGCGGCGGAGAGCGTCGCGGATCGGCACGAGGGCACGGGTCGCGTAACCGGCCCCTGCCAGCAGCGACGCGGTGACCGCCAACAGCCCGCCGACGCCGAGGACACTCAGGAAGACGCTCAGGGTGTTGACCTCCGGCGTCCGGTCCTGGATGACCTGGACCACGTAGGTC
>JACDBP010000262.1 GCA_013694835.1 Chloroflexota bacterium | reverse complement strand
CGCACCGGTGACGTGCCGAATGTGGTCTTCCCGTGCGGTGCGTTCCTGCGCGACGACGAGGTATGGATGTACTACGGCGCCGGTGACACCACCATCGGGCTGGCGACCGCCCG
The DNA here is from genome assembly GCA_013694835.1 of Chloroflexota bacterium. GTDB lineage: Bacteria > Chloroflexota > Limnocylindria > Limnocylindrales > CSP1-4 > JACDBP01. Next base: position 4,020 of record JACDBP010000262.1, on the reverse strand, counting down.
GCTCGCCGACCTGCTCGCGACCCTCGAACCGTCCGCTGAGCCGGGACCGGGGGCCGGCGCGCCGAACCCACCGGTGACCGGCCTGCCGCGCTGAGGCGACCCGCGCCCGGGTCAGCTTCGACTGCGACCGGATCCGGTGCATCCACACGCCGGCGCGCGGATCAGCCGCCATCGCCATCCTCGAGCGTCAGCCGCCCAGTCCGGGTGTCGAGCTCCATTTCCACGAGCCCACCGTCGGCGAGCCGCCACACCTTCCGCCAGACGACCGGCTGGAGCCAGAATGCATCGACCACGCTTTCGCCCATTGGGTCGGTGCCCGCGTAGGCGAATCTGATCTCATGCGCGCCCCGAGCGAGCATGACCTCCGTCCCGACCCGGTCCAGCCACAGATGATCCCGGTCGGGCGAGCGAAGCTCGGGCACCATCACCGGCCGCTGACCGTCGAGCTGGATCGCGAGCGCGATCGAGTCGGGCTTGCCGGCAGGCTGTTCCGGAGCGTTGCCCGGCCGGGCCGATGCCTTCTCCACGACTAGCAGCGGTGCCAGATTACCGGGGGTGTCGGGATCGGTGCCGGTCCAGTCGAGGAACCCGCCCGGGAAGCCCATCCCCATCTCGAAGCGGAGGCGGGAGCCCGGCCGGGGACTTCTGGCAAGTGACTCCCAGGACATGGCGGCCTCGTACGTGTATCCGCCTCTGGTCTCCCGCCACCCCACCGTCGACCCCGGCTGGAAGGCATTTGCAACCCAGTTCCACGCCTGCGGGCCCGACGGCGTCTGGGCGAGCGTCAGCTTCGCCGCAAGGCGCGTCCCTTCGCCGCTCGTGTCGAGGTAGAGCCACAGCGCGTCTCCCTGCCAGACACCAGGCCCGACGTTCCGCTGGGCATGCTCCGGATCACGAACGGTGGCGGCGACGTAGAGGTTCAGGTCGTCCCACATGAACGCGCCCTCGAAGCTGGCCAGATCTCGGCCGGGCCAGGCAGAGCCACCCCGCAGCACGTTCACGGAGGAATCGACAAGGATGCGCGGAGCGGCGGTCCACTCCTCCAGCGCGCCATCGATCGCCATCACGGGGGGTGCCCGGATAGCCTCCGCGTTCAGGTCGCGGGCTCCGGCAGCCTGCCGCATGTGTGCCACGTAGAGCGAGTAGCGGCCTGACTCAGGAACGTCCATCGGTACGCGCATCTCGTCTCCCGCGCTCAGTGCCTCGTACCTGCCGCCGCTGAAGTAGGCCTCTCCGGTCCCGTTTTGGAGCGCGTAGCGCGGGCGGCCGGCGACGGTCGTCGCCTGCTCTGCCTCGATCACGGCCGCCGGCCGCTGCTCGGCTGTCTTCGCCTCCAGGTAACGGCTCGCGACCGGATCGTCGACCACGGCGAGGAGGGCCAGGAGTGCTTCGATCGTGCTCTCCGCACCCGCGTTGCGGTTCACTCGGAACTCGTTGGCGCCGTTGATGCCGTCGTAGCCGCGGCCGGTCCCGGCGTCGTACATCGCGAAACCGGCGGGGTTGTCACCGAAGAACCAGGCGGCCGCGAGGCCCGCCGACTTCCGGTATCGCTCGTCGCCCGTTGCGCGGTACAGGTTCCAGTACCCGAGCACGACCGTAGACTGGGCGTAGGCGATCTGGTCATAGCGCCGCGGGATGACGCCGATCTCCCTGATCATCCCGCCGGTCAGCAACCGCCCGAACCAGAGGTCCGCCTCGCGTCTGGCCGCATCGATCCAGTCCTGACGCCCGAACACCTCCCCCGCCGCAGCGAGTCCCTGGACGGTATGGCTTCCCCAGCCATGCCAGTAGGCGAGGGACGTGCTCGTGCTCGGTCGGAGCCCGAAGGGATACTCGTCGGGGGTCCCGAGCCGGTATTCAGAGACCGCCTGGCCGAGCGCGAAGCCGAGCCGTCGAGTGGTCGGATTGGGTTCGACCCGTGCGAACTCGGCGAGGCCCAGTAGCGCCAGGCTCGTCAGGTCGGACCCCCCCTTGAGCAGCCAGCCCGGCACGCGCACGCCGTGGAGCTCCGTGTAGCGCCCTGTCGCCTCCACCGCTCGCTCCAGCGCTCTCTCACCGCGCAGGTAGCGCTCGCGAAGTCGCGCCGCGTAGGCCGGGTCGCTTGCCTGGAAGGCGCGGACGCCTCGCGCGAGGGCCCATTGGCCGCGGGCCGCCCACCAACCCCAGTCCTCGTAGCTTGTCGCACCTTCACGGTTGATCGTTCCTTCCCGGTCGGTGACGAAGTTGAAGTAGTCGCCGTCATCGGACTGGAGGTGCATCACGAAGTTGAGGAGCAGGCGGGCGCGCTCGAGCGCCGGCGGATCGGCGGTGCGCTCGTGCAGCTCGAGATACACGATGGCGGCCCGCGCGGCGTCGTCCACCGCCGCGATCCCCTCGCCGGACGCGTCGACCCAGCGGTAGTGCGGATACTCGGAGTAGATGTGGAGGAGGGCCATCGGCTCGCCGCCCACCTCGATGGGCTCACCCAGGAAGTCGAGGTGGGCCGGATTCACCAGCCCATGGCGGGCGGTCGCGGCCAGGAACGGACTCGGCGATGGTGGGGCTCGTGTCCCCTGCACGACCGATCCGCCCGGCGACGGCGAGCCTGCGGATCGCGCCGGCGCGTCGGAGGTAGGCGCTGGCTGGGGACTGACGCAGGAAGCGAGCGCGACCGAAGGAACGAGGAGGACCTCGAGCCAGCGGGGTCTCAACCCTTCACGCCGCCGAGCTGGATGCCCTCGATGAAATGTCGCTGGGCCAGGAAGAAGAGGACGAGGACCGGCAGGGCCATGAGGGACGACATGGCCATCATGTAGTGCCAGCGGGGCGCCTCGGCGCCCGTCAGTGATGCCTGGAAGAACTGGAGCCCGAGCGGCATCGTGAACCGCTCGATGGGGGTGGAGAGATAGATCAATGCGCCGCGGAAGTTGTTCCAGTTTCCCTGGAAGCTCAACACGCCGACCGCGAGCAGCACCGGCTTGATCAGCGGCAGCATCACGTACCACAGGATCTGGAGCGGGTTGGCCCCGTCCATCGTCGCCGCTTCCTCGACCTCGCGACTGACGGTCATGAAGAACTGCCGCAAGAGGAAGATGTAGAAGGGTCCCCACGCGAACAGCGCTCCCACGGTCAACGGGTCGTAGGTGTTGACCAGGCCGAGCGACCGCCAGATGAGGAAGCCGGGGATGAGCGTCACCACCCAGGGCAGCATCATCGTGGCGAGCATCATCAGGAACAGTGGCTCGCGGAACCGGAATCGGAACCGGGCGAAGCCGTAGGCGACGAGCGACGCGCTCACCAGCTCGCCGAACATGGCGAGCGCAGTGACGAAGACCGAGTTGAAGAGCATCGCCGTGAACGGCAGTGCCTGCCAGGCCTCCGCGAAGTTGGACCAAGCGATCGGATCCGGGATGAAGCGGGGCGGGAAGACGAACAGCTGGTCCACGGTCTTGAGCGAGGTGGACAGCATCCAGATGAACGGCACGAGCGCGAACAGCCCACCGATGGCGAGCAGCACGTAGGCAGGCGCGAACCGCAGCCCGCGCCGGATCATGCGTCTCGGGCGGAGCCCCAGCGAACGCTCACCCGACGTGTCGATCGCGGACGTTCGCCCGGTCATCGCTTCACCTCTGCCTCGTAATAGACCCATGCGGAGCTGGAGCGGAAGATGAGGAGCGTCAGCACGAGGATGACCAGGAACATGAACCAGGCGATCGCCGACGCGTAGCCCATGCTGAAGAAGACGAATCCCTGCTGGTAGAGGTAGACGTTGAGGAACGTCGACGAGCCTGCAGGCACCTGCACGAACAGCGGCTGGTCGAAGACCTGGACCGCCGCCACGACACCCATCACGATCAGGTAGAAGAGGGTCGGCGTGATCTGGGGGATGGTGATATGGCGGAAGCGCGCCCAGATCCCGGCGCCATCGACGTCTGCCGCCTCGTACAGGTCCCGGGGCACGTTCTTGAGCCCTGCCAGCACGATCACCGTGTTCGCCCCGAACACGCCCCAGAAGCTCATGATCACGAAGCCCCACAGGAC
>JACDBP010000255.1 GCA_013694835.1 Chloroflexota bacterium | reverse complement strand
CGTCTGGCGTATTCGGCCAGCTCCCCGGCCGGCCGCCGCTCGGCGATGACCCGGACGCCGACGAAGCCGTCCGCGTCCCAGGCGATCCGCACAGATCCGTCTAACTCCCCACTCACGACGTCATGCTAACGGTCTGAGGGACGACCGAGGTCCGGCTGCTCTGTTCGGGCGAAGGTGCATACTCGTTGCATGAGCAACGAATCCAGCCAGACCCGCGCAGCGAGCGCGCACGCCGGCGTTCCCACCGCTGAGATCGACCGTGCCCTGCTGCATGGGCACCTGATCGACATCACCACGACCGGGCGAACGTCGGGCGTCCAGCGCCGGATCGAGGTGACGTTCCACAACTTCGACGGTCGCATCTTCATCAGCGGCCGTCCAGGGAAGCGCGATTGGTATGCCAACCTGGTCGCCGACCCGCGTTTCATCTTCCATCTCAAGGGCCCGGTGACGGCAGCTCTGCCGGCCACCGCACGTCCCATCACCGACGAGGCCGAGCGCCGTGGCTGGTTCGGCCAGATCTTGGAGGTATGGCGTGGCATGGACCCCGAGGCCATGGTCGCGCACTCGCCGCTGGTGGAGGTCATCATCGACCGGTGACGGAGCAGCCAGCACTGACGCGTAGCGACCTCGGGACGCCGGTCCCGACAGCGGCCATCTCCGATGCGCTGGTGCGACTCGGCATGCAGATCCGTGCCGCTCCTGTGCACGTCGTCCCGCTCGTGGCGGGTGCGCTGCTGCTCGGTCCCGCGATCCCGGTTCGGCACGCCGGCAGCGTCGATGTCTTCCTGGAGGTCCTTGGCGGCGCACCGACGGGCGGCGTCCTCGTCATCGACAACGAGGGCCGGGACGACGAAAGCTGCATCGGCGATCTGACGGCCCTCGAGGTGGTAGCGGCCCGGCTCGCGGGCATGGTGGTCTGGGGGCGCCACCGCGACACTGCGGAGCTGCGTCGGATCGGCCTGCCCGTCTGGAGCACCGGCGCCTGGCCGACGGGTCCGCCCAGAGCCCGAGCCCGGCACGCGGATGCTCTGCGATCGGCCGCCATCGGCGACCAGCTCGTGACGAGCGGAGATCTGGTCGCTGCCGACGACGACGGTGTCCTGTTCATCGCCATGGCCGATGCTGCCGCCGTGCTGCCGGTAGCACGCGCTGTCGCCCTGACGGAGCGCAGTCAGGCCGACCGGGTCCGCGCGGGCACGGACCTGCGCACGCAGCTGGCCTTCGACGAGTTTCTGCGTCGCCGTGCCGCTCGCCCTGACCTCACGTTCCGCGAGCACCTGCGCGAGATCGAGGGCGCCATCGAGACGTGACGCCCGTGGGTCCGGGCTAGCATGGCATCGATGGTGCGCCCGGACTTCCCATTCGAGACCGACCGACTGCTGCTGCGGCCGTTCACGCTCGAGGATGTCGATGACGTCCTGGCCTGGGAGGAGCGGGCCGACGTGCATCGCTTCCTGTACTCCCAGCCGCGGTCGCGCGATGAGGTCCGAAAGGAGCTCGCCAGGCGGGCGGCGATGACCGGGATCGACCACCAGAGCCAGGCCATCCGCCTCGCGGTCCTGCTGCGCGACGGTGGCGCGCTCGTCGGTGATGTGAGCGTCCAACGGACCAGCATGGAGCATCAGCAGGGCGAGATCGGATTCCTCTTCCACCCCGCCCATCACGGCCGTGGCTATGCGACGGAGGCAGGCGAGATGGTCCTGCGGCTTGGCTTCGAGGGTGCCCGACTCCACCGCATCGTGGGTCGCTGCGATGCGCGCAACGAGGCGTCGGCGCGGGTCATGGAGCGGCTCGGCCTGCGCCGAGAGGCCCATCTCATCGAGAATGAGTGCATCAAGGGTGAGTGGACCGACGAACTGATCTACGCGATGCTCGCCACGGAGTGGTTCGCGCGAGCCGGCCGCATGGCGCAGGAGGATCGTTGATGACCGAATCGGCCGCCGACAGCCCGGCGCCGGCCGGCGAGGTCACGAGGGACGCGGAGCTGATGCCGCAGCTGGAACAGCACCGCGTGGCGCTGACCGGCTACTGCTACCGGATGCTGGGTTCGGCGTTCGAAGCGGAAGACGCCGTCCAGGAGACGTTCGTGCGAGCCTGGCGCGGATACGACCGCTTCGAGGGCCGTGCCGCGCTGCGCTCGTGGCTCTACCGGATCGCGACCAATGTCTGCCTCGACATGCTTGGCGCCAGCCAGCGTCGGGCGCGCGCCATGGACCTTGGGCCGCCGTCGACGGCGGACACACCGCTCGGACCTCCGCTCCCGGATGCCACGTGGATCGAGCCGATCCCCGACAGCCGCGCGGTCCCCGCGGCGGCTGATCCCGCGGAGGTCGCCGAAGCGCGGGACACCATCCGGCTGGCGTTCGTGGCGGCACTCCAGCACCTGCCGCCGCGGCAACGCGCGGTGCTGATCCTGCGCGAGGTCCTGCGCTGGAAGGCCGAAGAGGTCGGTGAGCTGCTCGACACCTCGGTCGCCTCGGTCAACAGCGCACTGCAGCGGGCCCGCTCGACGCTCGGGGCAAGCCGACCCAACCCCGCCGATCGGCCCCGCCCGATGGATGAACCGCAGCGCGTGCTGTTGGCGCGCTACGTGGACGCCTTCCAGCGGTACGACATCGAGTCGCTGACCGTGCTGCTGCACGAGGATGCCCTGCAGTCGATGCCGCCGTACTCGCTGTGGCTGCGCGGCCGGGCAGAGATCTTCCGGTGGTGGTTCGGGCCCGGCATCGGCTGTCGCGACTCGCGGCTGGTGCCGACCTGGGCCAATGGCTCGCCCGCGTTCGGACAGTGGAAGCCGAGCGGGCCTGGCGGCAGCTACGAGCCGTGGGCGCTGCAGGTGCTCGACCTCCGTGGCGACCGGATCAGCGGCATGACCTTCTTCCTCGACACCGCAAGGATGTTCCCGCTCTTCGGCCTGCCGGCGCTGCCACCGGGGTAGCGCCGCACCGGTCCGCGGCTGGCGCTCAGCTCACCCGGGCGGCGGCCGCGCCCTGTCCGTCGGCCACGAGTCGTTCGCCGCCGTCGTCGCCGCGGGTCGCCGCAGGAGCAGGCCCTTCTTCGATCGGCCGCGCGTAGAGGGGATGGCCATCCGACGTCATGCAGCGGCCCGTAGACAGCTCCCACTGCCAGCCGTGGAGCGCACAGGTCATGACCCCGTCGGCGACCGACGCGAACCGCGTCAGGTCCGACTTCATGTGCGGGCACCGGCGCTGGACGTTGTAGCCGGCCAGCTCGAACGTCCCCTGCGTCGGGCCGCGCTCGGCGTAGAACCCCTCGGCGTACTGCAGCCGCTCCACGTTGAGGCACTTGAACCAGGTGTAGAGGTAGTCGTTGTACGGACCGCGCCGCCGTGCCCTGAAGCGCATCGACAGGAACAGCTCGTTGACCCAGTCCTCGACGTGCTCGCGGACGAGATGGTCGACCAGCTCACGGTCGATGAAGAACTGGTAGCGCGGGTCCTCCCCGTCGGCGGGCCGGCGAACGACCCGTTCGGCGAAGTCGATCACCAGTCGTTCGTCGCCGGCGTCCAGCAGGACGGGCTGGTTGATGCCGGCGCAGATCATGTCCGCCTGCTCGAGCAGGGGACCCCACCACGCCTGGAGCTCCGCCAGGAGGTCCACCCGGGACCCCAGCCATGCTGCCCGTTCCGCCTCGATCACCGGTCGCTTGCGGGCCTGGTAGGCCTCCAGGTACGAATGCTTGTCGTCGAAGATCGTGGCAGGGTCGACCGGGTGGCGGACATCGAACCGGCCCGGCGCCACCTCCGCCACGGTGCCTGGGATCATCAAGCGACCGCCGTCGCGACCACGTTCGGCGATGTAGTCGAGGAAGGTCGGCTGGTCGGGGAACGTGTTCCACTCGTCGCCATGCAGGTCGTTGAGCTCGAACAGGTCGTCGTCGAGAAAGCATGGCGGGCCGGCCGACGGCACGACGAACGCGGGATCCAGGACCTCGATGTAGCGGAACGCCCTGGCAAGCTGGGCGACGCGCTTCTTGTGGCCCAGGACCTGCTGGGCGTTGTCCGGGTAGTCGTAGATCATCGGATACCAGATCGCGCCGGAGAACTGCAGGAAGGCCGCGTCGAGCGGTCCGTTCGCGAGCAGCCGGTCCGGGTCCAGCGGCCGGGAGTCGTTCATGTTCAGCACCCGAACGTCCCCGTCGTCGATGACGAGTGCCGAGTCGCCGATCGGCCCGTCGGTCGGCGCCACGAGGGCGTGGATCATCAGCGTCAGCGGCCCGGCCCGGAATGGCTCCAGATCGACGGTCTTCACGAAGCGATCGAACCCAAGCGCGCGGAGCGCCTTCTCCAGGTCGTCGAGGGGGTACGCCGGCAGGAGGACCGTGGCGTTCTTGTCGACGTGCTCGTGGAGAAAGCGCGAGTCGAAGTGGTCGTGGTGGAGATGCGAGACGTAGAGGTACGTCGGGTGCCCGATGACTTCCGGGTCGATCCCGTCGTTGGCTGGGAACGGAAACCACGAGCCGAAGAACGAGGGGTTGAACCAGGGGTCGCACAGGATACTGACGCCCTTCGTCTCGACGAAGAGGCCAGCCTGGCCGAGGAACGTGATCCGCACCCGGGAAGGATACCGGCGGGGCACCGACCGATGAGTTTCGCGGGGGGCTCCTGTCTGAACGTTTGACCGCCGACCGCATGGAGATCGAGATGACGACGAGCGAGGGAACGATGGCCGGCCGCCGGGAGTGGATCGGGCTCGGCGTGCTCGCCATCGCCTGCCTGCTGTACGCGATGGACCTGACCGTGCTGCACCTGGCGGTGCCGGCCATCAGCTCCCAGCTCCAGCCCAGCAGTGCGCAACTGCTCTGGATCATCGACATCTACGGCTTCATGGTCGCGGGGTTCCTGATCACGATGGGCACCCTCGGCGACCGTATCGGGCGGCGCAGGCTGCTGATGATCGGCGCCGCTGCGTTCGGTGCCTCGTCACTCTTCGCCGCGTTCTCGACCAGCGCCGAGATGCTCATCGTCAGCCGGGCGCTGATGGGCATCGCGGGGGCGACCCTGGCGCCGTCGACGCTGTCGCTCATCTTCAACATGTTCCGCGACCCCCGGCAGCGCTCGACGGCCATCGGCGTCTGGATCGCGGCGTTCTCTGCGGGAGGCGCCGTCGGCCCGCTGATCGGCGGCGTGCTGCTGGAGCGCTTCTGGTGGGGCTCGGTGTTCCTGCTGGCGCTGCCGGTGATGGCGCTGCTGCTCGTCCTGGGCCCGCGGGTGCTACCTGAGTTCAAGGACCCGGACGCAGGCCGCCTCGACCTGGTGAGTGCCGGGATGTCGATGATCGCGGTGCTGGCCGTGATCTTCGGGCTGAAGCAGACGGCCCAGGACGGCCTCGGGGTGCTGCCGACCATCGCCGTCGCGGTCGGGCTCGTCGTGGGCGGGCTCTTCGTGCGTCGGCAGCGCCGCCTGGCGGACCCGATGATCGACCTGGCGCTCTTCAGGATCGGCTCGTTCAATGCGGCGCTTGCTACGAACTTCCTGGCGATCTTCGTTGCGATCGGCTACTTCCTGTTCGTGGCGCAGTACCTTCAGCTGGTCCTCGGGCTCGCGCCCTTCGAGGCAGGCCTGTGGTCGCTGCCGTCGGCGGTCGGGTTCATCGTCGGCTCGCAGGCAGCGCCACGCATCGTGCGTCGGTTCCGGGCGGCACCCGTCATCGCCGCAAGCCTGGCCGTCTCTTCGGTTGGCCTGGCGCTGCTGACGCAGGCCGGTGTCTCCGGGGGGCTGACGATCGTCGTGACCTCATCGCTGATCATCTCGCTCGGCCTGGCGCCCGTATTCGGTCTGACCACCGAGCTGATCGTCGGGTCGGCCCCGCCGGAGCGCGCCGGGGCCGCCTCGGGGATCTCGGAGACCGGCGCCGAGCTCGGCGGCGCGCTGGGCATCGCCATCCTGGGCAGCATCGGCGTCGCCCTCTACCGCGGCAGGGTGACCGACGCC
>JACDBP010000239.1 GCA_013694835.1 Chloroflexota bacterium | reverse complement strand
ACCCGAGCGCGACGCCGAGCGCCGGTGCGAGTCGGTCGAACGATACGGACGCTGCCAGCGAGAGGGCCGCGATGGCGAACCAGAGCAGCCAGCCGTTGACGAACAGGACCGGCATGCGGCCGAGGTCGATCTCGCTGACCACGTCCTGGCTGATCGCCCCCAGCAGGCTTCCGGCCAGCAGGGCGACGACAGCGAGGGCGATGAACAGCCCCACCGCGACGAGCAGCGTGAGGTACAGCCCGCGGCGCGACACCGGCCGGGCAAGCAGCACCTCCAGCGTGCCCCGCTGGCGTTCCCCGGCGATGGCGGCCGTGCCCATGCCCACGGCAAAGACGCCGATCAGCGCCACCGCGATGGGGTGGACGAAGCCGAGAGCGATGGCACCACCGAGCGAGAAGACATCGGCACCGCCGAACTGCGACATCTGTCGGAAGAGGGGGTTCGACGAGATCAGACCCTCGAGGTCCTTGCCGACCGTGGCGTAGATGATCGGCATCAGGAAGCCCCAGATGGCGAGCCCGACCATCACGATCACGAGCTTGGCGCGCTGGGAACGCCAGGTGTGTGCCAGCAGCGGCAGGCTCACGCGACCACCTCCGCGGTCTCGGTGCCGCCCAACGAGCGCCGCCGCGTCTCTGCCGGCGCGTCACCCTCGTAGAACTCCAGGAAAGCCTCTTCCAGGTGCGCGGGCTCGATCGTCAGGTCCGTGATGGGCGCGCCGGCGATGGCCTGCAGGAAGGGACCGACGTCTCCCTCCAGGTCACAGGTGAGCCAGCCTGGTCGCTGCTGGACGCTCGTCACCCCGGGCACGACGTCGAGCGCCGGCGCCTGCCCGCTGAGCCGCATCTCGACGTGGCGGCGCCGCTGCGAGAGCAGGCTCTCGACCTCCTGCAGCGCCACGAGGCGCCCGGAACGGACGATCGCCACCCGATCGCAGACGCGTTCGACCTCGGAGAGCACGTGCGAAGAGAAGAAGATCGTCCGCCCCGCCCGGCGCAGGTCGTCGAGGATCTCGTAGAACGCCCGCTGCATCAGCGGATCGAGGCCCTCCGTCGGCTCATCCAGGATCGCCAGCTCCGGGTCGTGCTGCAGCGCCTGGATGATGCCGATCTTCTGGCGCATCCCGCGCGAGTAGTCCCGCACCGGCCGTCTGAGGGTGGCCTCCGACAGCTCGAGGCGCTCCAGAAGCTCGGCGCGCCGCGTGGGCGCCCGACCGTACAGCGCGTTGAGGTAGTCCAGCGTCGCGGTCCCGGTGAGTGAGTCATACAGGGCGATGCCGCCGGGCAGGTATCCCACGCGCTGGCGGATGGCCACCGATTCCTGCCAGGCATCCAGTCCCAGCACGGTCGCCTCGCCCGCCGTGGGATGAAGGAATCCCAGCAGCATCCGGATGGTGGTGCTTTTCCCGGCGCCGTTGGGGCCCAGGAACCCGAAGGTCTCGCCCTCGCGGACCTCCAGGTCCAGGTCCTCCAGGGCGCGGATGGGGGCAGCGCGCCCTCGCAGCCGCGACGCGCCGCCATAGCGCTTTCCCAGCCCACGCGTCGTGATGGCCGCCATCGGAAAAGGCTACCCGAGGCTACCCGACCATGTGTCTGTCGTCCGCGGCCCGTCAGCAGGCGCCGAGATCCCTCGTGCTACAGGTGATGCCCCCGGCGGGCCGCCACGGAGCGCCTCGGTGGGCCATGATGTGCGGGTGCACGATGACCGCGTCCTGACCGGCGAGCCGCCCCCGACCGCGGTCTACCTCGACCTGGAGACGACCCTGCTGGAAGCGCGCTGGGAGCCGCGTGGTCCGGAGCTCCACCTCCGGCCCGGCGTCCTCGAAGGTCTGCTCCGCCTACGTCAGGTCGCGGACCACGTCGTGGTGCTCGTGGAGCCGCCCATGTCGGTCACCGCCCGCAGGCCGGACCTGCGCCTGGAGGTCCTGGGCGAGGCCCTCGGGCCGGTCGCGGCAGGGTTGCTCATCGTGACCTGCCCCCACCTCGACGTCCCGGACGGCGCCGGCGAGGACGCCGTGCCGGCCGCGTGCACCTGCGCCAAACCGGGCACCGGTCTCGTCGACGCCGCACGGCGGAACCACGGGCTGGACGAGCGGGGCGGCTGGCACGTGGGCGGCGATCAGCTGGGTGTCCAGGGCGCGCGGGCAGCGGGACTGAGAACCATCCGCATCGGACCACCAGGCGAGGATCACCTCAGCGCCGTTCATCGCGCCGACCACGAGGCCCGGGACCTTCTCGCGGCGGCGAACCTGGTGATGATGGAGACGCTGACCACCGCCTGAGGCACGTGGCTACGAGGCTGTGTCGCGCTCCCCGCCGGCTGACCCCTCATCGCGGTGGCGGACGATCCACCAGCCCACCGGCAGCAGGCCGGCTGCGAGCAGCAGCTTCAGTACATCGCCTCCGACGAACGGGTAGAGCCCGGCCGCGAGGGTCCGCTCCAGGCTCAGGCCGAGGGCGACCGCGAGCCACGGCAGGCCGATGGCGTAGATCATCGCGTTCCCGATGGCCATCGCGGCGATGGAACCCCCCAGCCCACGGTCCCATCCCGCCTCGGCCAGGATCCCCACGAGGGCACTGGCGACCACGAAGCCGAGCAGGTATCCGCCCGTCGCCCCGAGCACCAGGCGACCCTCCTGGAACGTGGCGATCATCGCCGCGCCGGATCTCTCGTCAGCGAACACGGGCAAGCCGATGATGCCCAGGGCGAGGTACAGCAGCGAGGCGCCCAGCCCGCGGCGAAAGCCGAGTGAGGCGCCGACGAGCAGCACGGCAAGGGTCTGCCCGGTGATGGGCACCGGCTGCGTGGGGATCCGGATGTACGCACCGAGCGTGATGAGCAGCGTGCCCAGCACGACCAGCGCCAGGTGCCGCGTCCGCGATCCGATCCGCTCACCGAGCCGGATGGGGACCAGGAAGTCGCCGAGGGTGATGCCGCGCTCGAAGGGCGGGACCCGGACGAGCCGCTGCGTGGCGAACATGCGCCCGATGCTATCAGCCGGCGAGGCGGTCCGTCAGGCTGAAGCGGAGTGCGCCGAGGTCCCGCTCATGCAGTTCGACCTCGAGGCGATGGTCGCCCGCGGCGAGCTGCGGACCCCGCACGGAGAGGGTCACTCGGTCGCCCTTGCGCACGGGGATCGGCCTCTGGAGGCTGAGGTCCGTGGCCGCGATGGGTGCCGGGTCGCCGTCGCGCATGGCGGAGATGGCCCCCAGCGCGATGACCTGCCCGTCGACGGAGATCGAGCCGACACCAACGAGCGTCCCGTCGCCGATCGGGTTCTGCGCCTCCAGCTGGAACCCGTCGGGCGTGTTCCGGAGGCTTCCCTGGACGTAGAACTGGCGAGCGATGAACCCGGGGACCTGCATTGGGTACTCCCTCGTGCGACAATCCCGGCCCTCGGTGGCCTTAGCTCAACCGGCAGAGCATCGGATTGTGGTTCCGAAGGTTACGGGTTCGACCCCCGTAGGCCACCCCAGCCCTGCCTCCCCTTCTGCGACCACCATGCCATCGACATGGGTCCAGGCGCGGGTCAGGCGGTGGCGAGCTCCCCCACTG
>JACDBP010000247.1 GCA_013694835.1 Chloroflexota bacterium | reverse complement strand
GTCGCGGCGCCCGTCGCCGCGCTGCCCGGACCGGAAGACCTGGGCGGGGCAGGGCGGGGTCGGACAGGCCCCCGAAGATCGGACAGGGCGCGTCGCGTCGGCGTGCGGGTCGGCGCGATCACCTCCTTGCCCTCCGCGGCCAGGAACCCTGCCAGCCCGTGGATCTTTCGCTCGCCCCCGACGGTCTCGCGATTGGCGTACGGCAGTACCACGGCCGCGTCATGCAGGCGCGAGATCGCGGCGGGGTCCAGGCCGTCGGCGAAGGCGGTCAAGAGGGCGTCGGCATACTCTTCGGGGGCATCGGTGTCGGCCCACCAGATGCGGGCCCGCTCGATACTGCGGAGGGCGCGCAGCCAGTGGCCGCCGGGGTGCGGGCGACGCTCACCGAGTCCGGTCGCATACAGCGCGGCGATCCGACCGCCGAGCGATCTCGCCGAGTGGCCGATGTAGAGCACGGTCTGGCCGGGCAGCCAGAAGGCGCCGAGACGTGCGGCCAGCTCGTTGACCGTCGGCCGGCGATCGTCCATCCGCAGAGTCGGGACGCCCTCGATCCAGCGCCGCAGCGCCACCGTATCCAGTGGGGCGGTTTCGAGCGGCTGCGGATACTCCACCACCAGCACCCCGGGCACGCGGCTCGCCACCGGCGTTCCCCACAGCACCGGCCCATCCGGTTCGAGGCCGACCGAACGAAGGAGTGCCCCACCACTCGGGCGTGTGGCTGCCGGGCTCCTTCCCTTGCGGTCGGTCATCGGTTTCCTCCTCTGGCATCGCGCGCCGGCGCTGCAAGCGTGACACAGGGCGAGCCAACCCGGCACGACCGAGTCGCAGGCACTGCGCGGCGGGAAGGCGGCAGACGGGACGACGGAAAGCCGGGAAGGCCTCTAGACTTCCCCGGACCCGTTCGACGAACCCGAGGCATCCGTGACCATCGACACCGCACCCCGAGACGTGTTGACACGTGGCGAGGCCGAGGCCCGCGCCGCTCGTGTGCGTGACGTCGAGTACGTCCTTGACCTCGATCTCCGGGCGCAGCAGACCGAATACCGCGGCATCGCGCGGATCGCCTTCTCGGCGACCGGATCGGACGATCTCTTCCTCGACTTCCGCGGCCGTCACATCAGCCGCCTGGAGATCGACGGCGAGACGCTCGATCCCGAGCGCACACCGTACCGACTGCTGATCCCGGGTGCGCGACTGCGCGGCCCTCGGACCGAGCTGCTGATCGAATACACCAACGACTATGACCGCGACGGCGACGGTTTCCATCGCTTCGTGGACCCCGAGGACGGGGCCGAGTACCTCTACTCGAACTTCGAGCCCTACGACGCCCACCGGCTGTTCCCATGTTTCGACCAGCCGGACATCAAGGGCAGCTACGAGATCAGCGTGGCGGCGCCACCTTCCTGGCAGGTGGTCACCAACAGCGTGGAGACCGCTGCGGAGGAGTTGCCGGACGGACGCGTCCGCCGCCGGTACGAAAGGACCGCGCGCTTCAGCCCCTATCTGGTGGCCATCGTCGCCGGCGAATACCACGTCGAGCGGAGCGAGCACGAGGGGCTGCCGATGGCGCTCCTCTGTCGCAGATCCATGGCGCAGTACCTGGAGCCCGGACCCGTCTTCGAGCTCACGGGGCAGGGGATGGGCTTCTTTGCCGGGCTGTTCGATCGCGCCTATCCCTTCACGAAGTACGACCAGGTCTTCGTGCCCGAGTTCAACAGCGGCGCGATGGAGAACGTCGGCGCCGTCACCATCAGCGAGCACTACCTCTTCCGCGACCCGCCCACGGACAGCGAGCGGCTGACACGAGCGGAGGTGATCCTCCACGAGCTCGCGCACATGTGGTTCGGCAATCTCGCGACGATGCGCTGGTGGGACGACCTGTGGCTGAATGAGAGCTTCGCCACGTACGTCTCGTTCCTGGCCATCGACGAAGCTACGCGCTACACCGACGGCTGGACCAACTTCAACTCCCAGATGAAACGCTGGGCGTATCGCCAGGACCAGCTGGTCACCACCCATCCCATCGCAGGCCCATGCCGCGACACCGATGAGACGTTCCTCAACTTCGACGGCATCACCTACGGCAAGGGGGCGTCCGTGCTCAAGCAGCTCGTCAAGGCGATCGGCCGCGACGGGTTCGAGGCCGGCATCCAGGGCTACTTCCGGCGCTACGCATGGGGCAACGCCACGCTCGCCGACTTCCTGCGCTGCATGGAGGAGGGCAGCGGACGTTCGCTCGCCACCTGGTCAGAGCTGTGGCTGGAGACCCCGTCGGTGAACACGCTGGCGCTCCACTGGGAGATCGCTGGCGACCGCATCGCTGCGTTCGAGCTGATCCAGAGCGCGCCATCCGAGTACCCCACGCTCCGGCCCCACGCGCTGGAGGTGGCGCTCGGGCATGACCGTGACGGTCGGCTCGAGGTCGAATCCGTCCCGGCACAGATCGACGGCTTGGAAGCCGCGGTGCCCGGCGTCGTCGGCAGGGACGCTCTCCAGTTCGTCTTCCCCAACCACGGCGATCATGCCTACGCCAAGGTCGACCTCGACGGCGTGTCGTTGCGGTACGTCCGGGAGCACCTCGAGCGGATCGAGGACCCGCTGCTGCGGCAGCTCATCTGGATGTCACTGTGGGAGATGGTCCGCGACCGCCGGCTTCGCTCCACGGAATTCCTGGCCATCGTCCACGACAAGCTTGGGCTGGAGACCGATCCGGAGCTCATCGCGGCGGTGTTGCAGCGGGATGAGGTCGTCCGATCGAGCTATGTCCCATGGTCCGACCGGGCGAGGCAGTACGCCAGCTCCTTCCGGACCGCGTGGGACGCTCTCCGGGTGGCGGCCCCGGGCGATCCACGGATCATCTGGGCACGTGCGGCGATCGGGGCTGCCTACAGCCTCGACGAGCTGCGGCCGCTGCTGGCACTGGCGGACGGAAGGGACAGCATCGACGGTTTCGCGCTCGACCAGGAGATGCGCTG
>JACDBP010000230.1 GCA_013694835.1 Chloroflexota bacterium | reverse complement strand
CGCACCTTCTTGCCGCCCTGGAGCGTGCCCCGGCCGCGGATGTGCTCGACCTTGTTCTTCTTGACGAGGGAGTCGAGGCCCTTGGCCAGGCGGTCCACGACCTGCGTACGGCGCTTGGCGGCGACAGCGTAGTCGTAGGTCACACCCTGGACGTTGACGCCCATGTCCGCGGCGCCGTGCTGGATGCGCTCGTACAGCTCAGCCGACTCGAGCATCGCCTTGGTCGGGATGCAACCGATGTGCAGGCATGTACCGCCGAGCTTGGGGCGCTCATCGATCAGCGCGACCTTGAGGCCGAGCTGCCCGGCGCGAAAGGCAGCCGAATAGCCACCCGTCCCGCCGCCGAGGATGATGAGGTCGAAGCTGTTGGAGGAGCCGACGGCCACGCGCCGTCAGCCTGTGGTGGGTCGAGCCGCACGCTGCGCATGGGCGCACGAACAGCCGACAGGGGACGCTGGGATCATCGCGCCAGATGGTACGCGGGCCCCACAGAGGCTGCAATCGAGGGCCGTCGCGTGGCTAAACTGCCGTGGGGCGAGAGGGAGGTGGTTCTTGGTCACGGCTGGTCGGGAATACGAGCCCCGAGTCGCCACCGGCCGCGGGCCGGGCTTAAGCGCCTAGCCGGGGGGTCGTCCGATGTCGCAGACGCTCGTGGATGCCCTGTTCATCGTGGTGGGCTACCTCGCCGGTTCGTTGCCGATGGGCGTCATCGTCGCCCGAGTGACCGGCGCGCGAGATCCACGAACCGTTGGCAGTGGTCGCACCGGTGGCACCAATGCGCTGCGCGCGATGGGCGCGCAGCGGGCGGCGATGGTGGCCGCGCTGGATGTGGCCAAGGGTGCCGTGCCCGTCGCCGCGGCCATGCTCGTTGGAGCATCGCCGCTGGCCGTCGCCCTCACCGCCGCGGCGGCCGTGGCAGGTGCTTGGCGCTCCGTCTTTCTCCGCTTCCACGGCGGCCGGGGAGTCGCCACCGGCATCGGCGCGACATTGGTGATCCAGCCACTGGTCATCCCGCTGGCCGCCCCGTTCTTCTTCGGCACCATCTGGCTGACTCGCTACGTATCCCTCGGCTCGCTGCTCGGCACGGCCGCCGGCGCGGTGCTCCTGGGCGTGTTCGTCTGGCTGGGCTGGAACGACTGGCCGGACTTCCTGTTCGGGGTGATCGGCGCGTCGATCGTTTGGATCGCCCACCACGACAACATCGGACGGCTTCTGCGCGGCGAAGAGCGCAGGTTCGACCTGTTCGCGCGAGGGGACTAGGCGCCCCGCCGCGGAACCAGGGCGCGCGCGAGCACGACGATCGTGACCGCGATCAGCCCAACGATGATCACCGGCGCCAGGCCGATGGCATTGTCGACTGCCGGGATCACGCCGCTCAGCCACGCCACCACCAGCACGACTGCGACGACCAGGACGGCGGCGACGACGACCTCGCGGTCTCGAACGGACCGGCGCGGCTGATCGCCGTCAGCCACTGTCCGCCTCGTTCGGGATGCCGATCGGGGCCACGAGCACACGGCCGGCGAGGGCGCGACCATCCCGCGTGAGCAGGCCCTCCTTCGGTCGATGGAACGTGACGGTCAGGTCGGCCCGGACATTGGGCTGCGAGGGCGCGCCCGAGCTGAGATCGAGCGCGCTCGGTGTGTCGATGGCCAGAACTGGAACACCCCCACGACGAGCGCGGATGCACACGTCCACCGCCTCACTGATCGGCTCGCGGAGGCGGCCCGTAACGCCGGTCCCGAGCAGGCCGTCGATCACCAATGCCGCCCGCTCGATCCCGTTGAGCAGCAGGTGGACGGCGTGGCCGGAGTCGGCCTGGATACGTTCTACGAGCGGGAGGCCCTCCAGCGCCTCCCAGTTCGCCCTGGCGTCGCCGGTGCCGGGCTGACGGTCGCTGGTCACCAGCACGACCACTGAACTGATGCCGAAGTCGGCCAGGTGGCGGGCCGCCACGAACGCATCGCCGCCGTTGTTGCCCGGTCCTGCCAGCACTAGAACGCGGCCCGACGACTGTCGGTCGGTGGAGTTCAGCACCGCGCGCGCAGCGGCCGCGACAGCGGCACCCGCCTGTTCCATCAGATCCCTGCTCGGAACGCCGATTCGCTGCGCGCGCCGATCAGCGCCGCGCATCTGCTCAGCGGTCATCGGCCTGCGTGCGCCGTAGGGCGCCCAGCGCGCGGTCAGCGTGACAAGGTCCAGGTCCGGATCGGCCAGCACGGGATCGTCGGCCGGCAGGAACCTGTCGACGTCATCGGCCACGGACGTTGACGCCACGGCGCGATCCATCTGCTTCATTGCGACATCGTCGCACTTCGGCGCGCGTGACTCGCCGCAACTCCGCAGCCCCCTTTTCCTAGCGCCCACATGGAATGGACATGCCCGCGACGGATGCACGGTGCGCACTCGCGGGCGAGGCACTGAAGGAATCCAGCCATCTCGGACCGAGAGGCTAGGT
>JACDBP010000216.1 GCA_013694835.1 Chloroflexota bacterium | reverse complement strand
GTGCCCACGCGTCGCGCGACCTCGGTCCGGGCTGGAAGGTCTCGCCGAGCGTCGTGGTCAAGGCCGGCCAGACATTCGATCTTGCCTCCATCGACGGCGCCGGCCGGATCACCCACATCTGGATCACGACCCACACGGACCACTGGCGCACGCTGATCCTGCGCGCGTTCTGGGACGGCGCCGAGGAGCCGGCCGTCGAGGTCCCATACGGCGACTTCTTCTGCAACGGCTGGGGGGTGTTCGCGCAGGTCTCGTCGCAGGTGATCGCCGCCAACCCACATGGCGGCTTCAACTCCTACTGGCCGATGCCGTTCCGCCTGGGCGCGCGACTGACCGTCGAGAACACCTCGGTCGTCGACGCCGTCGTGTATTTCCAGGTCACCTACAAGGTCGGCGACGAGGCCGCGGACGACGACGACGGCTACTTCCACGTCCAGTGGCGGCGCAGCAACGTCCTGCCGTACGGCGAGACGCACACGATCCTCGAGGGGATCGAGGGGCGCGGCCACTACGCCGGGACCTACATGGCGTGGGGGGTCAACAGCAACGGCTGGTGGGGCGAGGGCGAGATCAAGTTCTTCTTCGATGACGACACGGACCATCCGACCATCTGCGGGACCGGCACCGAGGACTACTTCGGCGGCGCCTGGAATTTCGACGTGCCCGGGCAGGGGTATACGACGTTCTCGACGCCCTATCTCGGCATGCCCCAGGTCATCCGACCGGACGGGCTGTACGTCAGTCAGCAGCGGTTTGGGCTGTATCGCTGGCACCTGCCGGACCCGATCGCCTTCCATGACCGCCTCAGCCGAGTCACGATCCAGGCACTGGGTTGGCGGTCGGGCTGGCGCTACCTGCCGCTCCAGGACGACATCGCTTCAACCTGTTTCTTCTACCTCGATGCGCCGACCGCGGCGCGACCGCCATCGCCCACCGCGGATGCCATGGAGATCCATCTCGGATCGGCGCCCGTCCCGGACATCGGCGCTTCGCCGCCCCGCCCACCGGAGTAGGAGGGCCCGGAACGGCCCGGAGGAGGCCGGCGCGTCCCGGGCGCCTCGCTACTTGAGACCTGAGATCCGAACGCCGTTGACGATGTAGCGCTGGAAGATCAGGACGAGGCTGATCAGTGGCAGCGCGGACAGGAAGCTGCCGGCCATCAGCAGGCCCCACTCATTGCCGCGCTCCGAGCGGAAGTTCCCGAGGTACTGCTGGATCTGGAAGAGCTCCGGGTTCTGGATCGTGAGGATCGGCCAGACGTACGCATTCCAGAAGGCCAGGAACGAGGCGACCCCGACCACCACGAAGGGCGCTCGCGATTGCGGCAGGAAGATGGTCGTGAAGATCTTCCAGCGACTCGCCCCGTCGATCATCGCCGCTTCCTCGAGCGCGACCGGGATGCTGAGATAGAACTGGCGGATGAAGAACATCTGGAAGGCCGATGCGACGCCCGGGATGACCAGCACGGCCATCGTGTCGAGCATGCCGAGGCCCGAGACGACCACGAACGAGGTCAGGAGGATCGCGAAACCCGGGATGAACAGCGGCACGATGCAGAATGCCCAGAGGTAGCGCTTGAAGCGGAAGTCGAGCCGGGCGAAGGCGTAGGCGGCCGACGCATTCACAGCCAGGCTCAGCACGGTGAAGATCACCGCGCCGACGAAGGTGACGCTCATCGCCCTCAGGAACTCCGTGTCCGCCAGGATCTGCGCGTAGTTCTCGATCCTCCAGACCTCGGGCAGGAACTGGAACGGCGTCCGAAGGACCTCGGTCCGGCCCTTGAACCCAGCGATCGCCATCCATGCCAGCGGCAGCAGGCTGGAGACGGCGATCAACGCGACAAGCACGTATGAGGAGAGCCGGGAGGCGATCGGTCGTCGCATCGTCGTCGCCGCTAGCCGTCCAAAGCCTTGTCCGACCGGACGAGCCGGAAGATGAGCGCGGAGATCGTGCCCAGGACGAAGAACAGCAGGAGTGCCGCCGTCAGCGAGAAGCTCGTGGCGTACGGGGTCGGGTCCTTGAACTGGTTGAAGATGTAGAGATTCGGTGTCGTCGTGGCCTCCACCGGGCCACCGGCCGTCATCACCAGCGGCAGCTCGAACGACTGGAGCGCGACGATGAACCCGGTGACCAGCAGGAACAGCAGCACGTTCTTCAATAGCGGGATCGTGACGTAGATCGTCTGCTGGATGAAGCCGGCGCCCTCAAGGGCCGCGGCCTCGTAGTAGCTCTCGGGGATGTCGAGCATGCCCGCCAGCATGATCAGCGTCGTCACTCCGAGACCCAGCCAGATGGCCGGCACGGCGATCGCCGGCAGGGCCATCCCGGGATCGGACAGGAAGGCGAACGGACCGGCGCCGATCACCTCGAGCAGGCCGTTGACCAGGCCTCCCTGGGATCGGTACATGAACACGAAGACGACCGACGCGACCACGAACGATATGACCGTCGGGATGTAGATGGTCGTCTTGAGGAACCCGGACAACCGCTTGCCCAGGGTCTTGATCAATGATGCGATCAGGAATGCGAGCACGAGCATGACGGGCACGACCATCAAGGCCAGTCGCAGGCCGACCCACAGCGCGTTCCAGAACTTCGGGCTGTCGAGCACGTAGCCGTAGAACTGCAGCCCGACGAACACCGGGTCCTTGTAGAAGCTGATCTCGAACGTGCTCAGGTAGAACGAGTAGAACAGCGGGTAGATCACGAAGATGGCCAGCAGGATGACCATCGGGGCGATCATGACCAGGGCGGTTCGATCATCGTGGAGCAGCGTTCCGGCCCGCTTCCTCCGACGTCGAGTGGTGTCGACGACGATGGCGCCGCGGGTGGTCTGGGCCGCGCTGCTGTCGAGTGTCACGGTTCGGTCATTCCTGCAAACCGTCCCGGTCTCCGGGGGGTTGGGGATCCCCCGGAGACCGGCTGGGACTGCTTGGGGTTACGGCGCGGGCGCGGTGCCGGCCAGCTTCTGCTTCTCGATCACGTCGGCGATCGCCGCGTCGGCTTCCGCCAGGGCTGCGTCGACGTCGCCACCCTTCATGGACTTCTCGATGGCCGTACCGAAGGCGAGGCTGATGTCGAACGGATAGGACGGCTCAGCCTTGGAGTAGGGAAGGATATCGTCGGTGACGACACCCAGGAACGCGTTGCTGGACGCCTCCGGATCGGCGGCCAGCGCCTCGGCGACCGACGTCCGGGCCGAGTACTTCGAATGGCCGGCCGTCGCGAAGAAATCCATCATGATCGCAGGATCCCCGGCGAGGAGCCACGAGATGAAGTCGGCGGCCTGCTGCGGTGCCTTCGACTTGGCATCGACCGTCAGCGTCCAGCCGCCGAGGGTCGAGGTGGTCTTCGTCGGGTCGCCATCGATCGACGGGAAGGCGGCGACGGCGGTGTTCGAGAACACGTCGGCCCAGTCGGCATTGCCGCTCAGCTGACCGATCGCCCATGAGCCACAGGCGCTCATCGCGACCGTGCCCTCGCCGTAGAAGCTGCAGTCGGCGTACCCGTACGTGGCTTCCTGCGGCATGAGCTTCTCGCCGTAGAGGGTCTTGTAGAACGTGGCGAGCTCCTTGAACCCCGGATCCGTGGCGCGCGGCGCGGACCAGTCGTCGGCGATGGGCAGGTGGCCGGCGGCGTTGTACTGCAGGCCCCAGCTGGACCAGCCCAGATCGACTGCGACCTGGCCGATGTTCATGCCGTACACGCCGTCCTTGGTGAGGGTCCGGGCGGCGGCCAGGAGCTCCTCCCACGTCTTCGGCGGTGCGGCGGGATCGAGACCGGCGGCCTCGAAGAGGTCCTTTCGATAGAACAGGACGGTGGACGGCTCGACGAGCATCGGGTACCCGAAGTGACCGTCGGCGGTGCTCACGAACGGCTTCACGTTCTCGGCGATGTCCGCGAATGCGGCGGGATCCATGAGGTCGTCGAGCTTGGCGAACTGCGCGTTGACCACGCCCGGCTTGATGCCGCCGTAGTTGGTGGTCACGACATCGGGCGAGGTGCCGGCCGCCTGGGCGGCCTTGATCTTCGCGTCCCAGGCGTCGCCGGGAACGACGGTGTGCTTGACCTCGATCGTGGCCTGCGACGCGTTGAACGCGTCGATCTGCTTCTTGAACCAGGCCTGCTGGTAATCCTCGAACTGGCGCTGCCAGAAGTTCACGACGACCTTGGCGGCTGGCGGCGCGCTCTCGGCCGGGCTCGATGCGCCCGGGTCCGCCGACGGGGCGGGAGCCGATG
>JACDBP010000200.1 GCA_013694835.1 Chloroflexota bacterium | reverse complement strand
TCGAGGCTCATGATGAGCTCGACCAGGTCGAGCGAGTCGGCGTTGAGGTCGTCGACGAACGAGGCTTCCGGCTTGACGTCTTCCTCGTCGACGCCGAGCTGCTCGACGACGATCTTCTTCATTCGCTCGTAGGTCGATGCGGTCACCAGGTCTCCTCCCTGTGGGGTCGCGGCCCTCGCGCCGCCGTTCAAGCTACCCGTGGCCTTCGTCCGGCCGGATCCCAGCCGAGCCGGCCGCCTCCCGGACGACCCGACCAAGCACGCCATTGAGCAGACGTCGCGCCGGTTCCCCACTGTAGCTGCGAGCGAGTTCGACCCACTCGGAGATGGCCACCCGGGCCGGCGTCGTCGGGGAGTGTAGCAGTTCACCGAGGGCCAAACGCAACAGGGTTCGGTCGATCCGGGCGAGTTGGACCACCGCATATCGAGGCGCCAAGAGCTCGATCCGCGCATCGATGACGTCACGCTGGCGGACCACGGCAGCGACCAGCTCACGGGCATGATCGCGCGTCGCTGCATCCGGTTCGTCGGCAAGGACGCGCTCGAGGGTCGCAAGCGCCGTGCGCTGGCCGAACTCGGCCTCGAACAGAGCCTCCAGGGCGATCCGTCGTGCCTTCCGTCGCGCACCAGCCATCGTTCCGGCGCGGCTCCCGGGAGCGAGCGGCGCTCCCATCTCGTCAGCCAAGGGGGTCGCTGCCCGAGGGCCGCTCTCCTCGCCGGTGGACCGCGGTCATACCGGTCCTGTGGCTTCGGCCCGAGCCGCCTCGAGCTGGGGCTCGATCTCCGTGGCCGCCCGCTCCGCGGCGAGCTGGGCGGAGGCGGACTCGTCGGCCGCGAGGGCGGCGGCGATCCGCTCCGGGATGCTGGCTCGAGCGGCGGCAGCGCCGGCTTCGATGGCGAACCCGATCATCCGTCGCTTGGCACGACCGTGGGTGATGAGGACCGTGCCCTTCACGCCCAGCAATGGCGCGCCACCGAGCTTCTCGTAGTCGAAGCGCTCGCGGATCCGCTTGATGCCCGGCCGCATGAAGAGGTAGCCGAGGGGTCCGAGAGGCGGCCGCCGGAACTCCGCGCGCACCATCTCGAAGATGAACGTGGAGAGTCCCTCGAAGAACTTGATGGTCACGTTGCCGACCGACGCGTCGCAGACGACCACGTCGGCCGGGTGATGGGGCAGGTCCTTGCCCTCCGTGTTGCCGACGAACCGCAGGTCGGTCGCATGCAGCAGCGCCGTCGCCTCCTGGACGCGCAGCTCGCCCTTGCCACCCTCCTCGCCGATCGACAGCAGCGCGACGCTGGGATCGATGACCCCGAGCACCTGCTCGGCGTAGATGGAGCCCATCCGCGCGTACTGGGCCAGGTTGTGGCCGGACGAATCGGTGGTGGCCCCGATGTCGAGCAGCACGAACGGACCGCGGTCGGTCACCATCTGGACCGCCAGCGCTGGACGGTCCACGCCGCGCAACCGCCCCAGGTTCAGGATCGCCGAGGCGACACCCGCACCGGTATGTCCGGCGGTGACGACGGCATCGGCACGGCCCTCGCGCACGAGCCTCATGCAGACGTTGATGCTGGCATCGCGCTTCCGGCGCACGGCCGCCGCCGGATGCTCTTCCATCGCCACCGACTCGGCAGCCTGGACGATCGTCACATTGGCCGGCAACTCCGCCGCGGCAACGCTGCGGATGTGCGCATCCACGCCGACGAGCAGCAGGTCGGTCGCGGGGTCCCTCTGGGCGAAGGCGAGCGCACCATGCACCACCTCGTCGGGCGCATGGTCGCCGCCCATCGCGTCGACGGCGATCCGAACGCGCACGCGCGCCGCTCCGTCCTGGCTCTGTGTGATCGACCTGACGTCCATCCGCGGCCGGTCAGGCCCCGTGACGGATCAGGACGGGCTCTGCTCGCGTGGCGCTCGCTGGCGGATGCGAACGGCCTCGCGGTCGCCGTACCAGCCGCAATTCGGGCACGCATGGTGCGTCTGCTTCTTCTCCCGGCAGTGCGGACACTCCTCGAGGGACGGCAGGCTGATCGCCAGGTGTGACCGGCGGTCGCCCTGGCGGGCATGCGACACGCGACGCTTGGGGACTCCCATGGATGGATGCTCCTCTGGTCGGACTGCTGGGTCAGTGGTTGCGGTCGGGCGCGCCGGGCGACGGTTCGGCGTCGTCGCGCCACGAGGCCAGCGCGGCGAGCCGCGGATCGATGTCGTCGTCGTCGTGCTGATGACCCGGGTCCGCGTTGAGGTCGGCTCCGCAGGTCACGCACAGCCCCCGGCAATCCTGGCGACAGAGCGGGGCGATGGGCTCCGCGAGCGAGATGGCCTCGCGGATGGTCTCATGGAGGTCAAGCTCGTGGTGTTCGTCCAGCCGCAGCGCGTCCGGCTCGTCGTCGGTGTCCACTGGCCGCCCGGTATCGAAGTCGACCGACGGCAGCACTTCCTCCTCGACGACCACCTCCACGGGGGCGGTGACCTCGATCAGGCACCGGCTGCAACGAAGCATGAGCCGGGCCTGGAGATCGGCATGCGCCAGCACAGAACGGCTGGTGCGCGAGAGCCGCAGCTCGCCCTCGATCGGGCCGGCCAGGGCCAGGTCGTCGGCGATCTCCATCGTCTCGCCCTGTAGCGGGTACCGCCGCGTTTCGCCAGGCGCCGCCCTGAGCAGACCGGCCACGTTATAGCGGAGCATGGGCGCGTTCGTCGTCGGGGACATAGCCGTTGTCGGCATGGTCCTGGTAGGCCGGATCGCCGGGGGCACGTTCGTCCAGCAGCGCCAGGCCGCGCTTGATGCTCTGGAGGGCGCGGACGCACTCCCCCTCGAGCTTCACCAGCGTGGCCGCGGCGTAATGGTCGGCGCCGCGACGGATCTCCTCCGCCTCACGCCGACCCTCGGCGATGATCTCCTGGGAGCGCAGCTCCGCGGCGCGTGTCAGCTCGCGCTCTTCGATGAGGAAGGCGGCCTGCTCCTGAGCACGGGCGACGATGCGCTCGGCTTCTTCCTGGGCGCGCTCGACGATGCGGCTCGTCTCATCGTTGATGCGCTTCGCCTGGCGGACCTCTTCGGGCACGGCGACGCGCAGCTGGTCGATGAAGTCGAGCGCGGTCGCCTGATCGAGCATGACGTTGTTGGTCATCGGCACCCGGCGGCCGTTCGAGATGAGGGCCTCGAGTCGCTCGACGAGGAAGATGATGTCGATGGGACTGGCCTCCTGGTCCGTGATGCCGGATTCTACCCCGCTGCGGCGAGCCGGCGGATGACCGCCGGTGGCACCATCTGCGAGACGTCCCCGCCGAAGCGTGCGATCTCCTTCACCAGCGTCGAGCTGAGGTAGGAATGCTCCAGCGCGGTCATGAAGAAGATCGTGTCGACCTCCGGCGACAACTTGCGGTTGGTATGGGCCATCTGGATCTCGGTTTCGAAGTCGCTGACCGCTCGCAGCCCGCGGACGATGAAGCGGGCTCCGGCCTCTCGCGCGAACTCCACGGTCAGCCCGTCGAAGGCGGCGACGTCGACCGTCGCTGCGGCGTTTCCCAGCGTCTCGTCAACGGCCTCGCGGATCACCCGTAGCCGCTCGGCCTCATCGAGCCAGGGCGACTTCCTCGGGTTCACGAGGACCGCCACGATGACTCGCTCGAAGATCCCGGCCGCCCGCCCGATCACGTCCAGGTGGCCATAGGTGATGGGGTCGAACGAGCCCGGGTAGACGGCGATGGTCACGGCTCGGACCCCGCCGGCTCGAACCGATAGAAGGTCAGCGCCGTCTCGCCGAAGCGCCGATCGCGGACGCGGACCAGGGCGCCCGCGCGGGCGGGCATCAGGTCCCGCCAGAAGTGCTTCGCGACCACCACCGCCTCCGCCGCGAGCCAGCCACGACCAGCCTCACCGAGCCGGTCCAGTGCCGCGAGCATAGCAGCGTCCCCGTACGGCGGATCGACCAACACGGCACCGAACGGTGCGCCCGAGGAGATCGGTTCACCGTCCAGGAAGCGGACCACATCCCCGCGGACGACGGTCGCCGTGCCCGACTCACCGGGGTGGGCGTCATGGCCAGCCTGGTCCAGCCCGGCACGCCGCAGGTTCTCGCGGACGATGCCGGCGGTCCGGCCGTCGCGCTCGACGAACGTGGCGTGCGGTGCGCCGCGGCTGAGTGCCTCGATGCCCGCAGCACCGCTTCCCGCGAAGAGGTCCAGGAACGCCACGGGCCATGCCTCACGAAGCTCGGACTCCAGCGAGGCGAACAGCGCCTGCTTGACCTTGTCGCCCAGCGGCCGTGTCCCCTCCCCCGGCGCAAGCAGCCGAACCCCCTTGGCCATCCCCGTGATGACCCGGCCGGCATCAGCCACCGCCCGTCGTGCCTTCCTCGCCGGCTGCCAGGACCTCACCGGCTCCGACGCGGGCAAGCCAGCCGTGGTCCAGTTCCGCGGCCAGCCGCTCGGTGCCGGGAATGAGCCGACCACCATCGTCGACGAGACGTTCCGCCAGCGCGCGCGCCCGGAGCGACCGCTCGAGATCTTGGCGACTGGAAAGGCTGGCCACCCGGAACGGTGGCAGGCCGCTCTGGCTCAGACCGAGCAGCTGGCCCTCGCGGCGCTGCTCCAGATCGAGCTCCGCCAGCATGAACCCATCGTTGTTCGAGGCCACGGCGTCCAGGCGCGCCCGGACCGCGGCCTGCTCGTCGGAGTCCCGCTCCTTCGGCTGATCGTGGGGGTAACGGTGCGAGACCAGCACGCAGAACGATGCCGCCTCCCCGCGGCCCACGCGGCCCCGCAGCTGGTGGAGCTGGGCTACGCCGAAGCGCTCGGCATCGACGATCACCATGACGGTCGCCTCGGGCACGTCGACCCCGACCTCGAGCACGGTCGTGCCGACAAGGACGTCGAGCTCGCCGCGCCGGAACGCGTCCATCACCAGGTCCCGGTCGGCCGCCTTGAGCTGCCCGTGGAGGATGCCGGTCCGGTACTCGCGTTCCGGCAGCTGGATCGTGGCAGCGGCAAGGGGTAGGGCACGTCGCACCTCGTCCGCCATCTGCCCCACCGACGCTGCGCCAGCCTCTTCGTCGTCCTCCACAAGGGGCACCACCACGAAAGCCCGGTGACCTGCCTCGATCTCGCGGGCGACCAGCGGCCAGGTGCCACGGCCTGGGTCGCCGCGGTACTGCATGAGATCGTCCGTCGAGCGCACGCCGGTTCGGATCACCAGGCGCCCGGCGGGGGGCGTTCGGAGGTCAGACACGTCGAGGTCGGCATGGACGATCCGCGCCAGGGTCTGGGGGATGGGTGTCGCGGTCATCAGCAGCACGTGCGGAGAACGGCCCTTGGCATCGAGCGCCTCCCGCTGGGCTACGCCGAAACGGTGCTGCTCGTCGATCACGGCGATGGCCAGGTCGTCGAAGCTGACGCCCTGCTGGACGAGCGCGTGGGTACCGACGACGACTCGACCGGCGGTCGGCGCTCCCGGCATCGTCAGTCCTGGAGCGGCGATCATCTCGAGCGCGCTCCGTCGCTCCGCCGCCGCCAGCGATCCAGTCAGCAGGGTGATGGCGTGGCCGAGCGGTTCGAGGAAGCCGCTCAGGGTCGCAGCGTGCTGCCGTGCCAACAGGTCGGTCGGCGCCAGCAGGGCGCCCTGGCGCCCGGCATCGGCGGCGAAGGCCAGCGCCAGCGCCGCCACCGCGGTCTTGCCCGACCCGACGTCGCCCTGAAGCAGTCGCAGCATCGGACGCTCGCCCGCCAGGTCCGTCCGGATAGCCTGGAGGGCGCGCTGCTGGTCCGCCGTCAGAGCCACCTCCAGCGTCGCGGCATCGGCCCTCGATGCAGGGTCCGACGATCGCGCCAGACGTGCTTGAACGGTCAGCGTGAGTCGGCGTTCGATGGCCGCGACCGCCTCAGCGTAGCGCGCATCGGCGACGGTGAGCGGCGCGGCGACAGCCGAGCGGCGCTGTCGGTCGCGCGCGACCATCCCCACCTGTAGAGCGAGAAGCTCGTCGAAGGCCAGTCGTCGGAGCGCGGCATCACGCGACGCGAAGTCCGGCGGATAGTGGACCGCCTCGATCGCCTCGGCGATGCCAAGCAGCGGCTCGCCGTCGACATCCGCGCCCAGCCCCGGCGGCTGGTACTCGGGATAGGCGGAGCCGTGGGCGTCCAGCATCTCCCGCATCGTCTTTCGCAGCCATGGCGCAGTGACGCCAGCGGTCAGGCGGTAGACGGGCACGATCCGCCCCGCGTGGAGCGAATCGGCGTCGGCGGCGCCGAACTCGGGGCTCGTGAAGCGCGGCAAAAACCCCTTCACGTCCACCTTCCCGGCGACGGCCACCGTCATGCCCACCTGCAGACGACGCTCGATGAAGCGCCTGCCGAACCAGACCGCCTCGCCCTCCCCGGTCTCGTCCTGCAACCGCGCGACGGTCCGCTGGACCCGTCGTCGGAACCCTGCGTCGACGCGCAGGTCGATGATCGTGGCGACCGTGCTCGCGGGCCCGTCCGGCGGATGCTCGCGCAGCTCGCGCAGGGTGGTCGTGTGGCTGAAGTCGTCGTAGCGCCGCGGCAGGTGGAAGAGGAGGTCACGTACCCGCCGGATGCCGATGCGGCGCAGGCGCGCCGCCGGTCCTCGGGCGACGCCCATCGAGGTCAGGTCGAGGTCGAGCGGATCGTCAGGAAGCACGGCTGGCAAGTCCGGTGACCTGCGGCCGCCCTGCCGCCGCGTCACGTCGCTACTCCGCAGCGATGAGATAGCTGTAGTGCGGTTGGCCGCCGTGCTCCACTTCGACCTCGGCCGATGGATGGGCCGCGCGAATCAGCTCGGCCAGGGCCGTCGCCTCCTCCGCGTCCGCGCCCTCTCCGTGATAGAGCGTCAGCAGCTCGAATCCCGGGTGGAGCCTCGCGACAGCGTCCATCGCCGCGGTCAGACGGTCCGGGTGCACGGCGAAGAGGCCGTCGTCCGCGTCGAGCGCGATGGTCTGGCCCTTCCTGACCTCCTGGCTGCCGACTCTCGCGTCGCGT
Organism: Chloroflexota bacterium; assembly: GCA_013694835.1. GTDB lineage: Bacteria > Chloroflexota > Limnocylindria > Limnocylindrales > CSP1-4 > JACDBP01. The sequence continues at coordinate 4,159 of JACDBP010000200.1, read as the reverse complement.
GCCGCGGCTGTCACCAGGATCGTCTGGATCGCCCGCGCGGCACGCAGCATCGGCTCGCGATTGGCCGCGGCACCCAGCGCCGGGTCCAACGCCAGCAGCGCCGCGAACCCCTCGGCGGCGTTCCGCGTGGGGACGACGACCACCGTCTTGGCGGTCGCCAACGACCCCGCCTGCTCTGCCGCGAGCAGCACGTTCCGGTCGTTCGGCAGGATCAGCACGTCGTGCGACGCCACGGCACGGATGGCGTCGAGGAGCTGCCCCGTGGAGGCGTTGGTGCTCTTACCGCGCTCCGAGACGATGCGCTCGACGCCGAAGCTCTCGAAAATGCGAACGAGCCCCTCGCCGGCGGTGACCGCGACCACGGATGACGCGGGTGCCGCGACCCCGCCGGCGGACGTCCGGTCGGCCTTCGGTCGGCCATCAACGGCCACAGCCCCGCCACGCCTCGACTCCGCGGACACGAGGACCCCGGTGAATGCCCGGGCGCGTGCCTCGCCGACATCGCGTGCCTGGTCGTCGAGGTTCTCGATGCTGACCCGGCTGAGCGAGCCGAGGGACAGCCCATACGCGATGACCCCGTCGGGTCGCTCGTTGTGCACGTGGATCTTGACGGCACGGGCGTCGCCGGCCACCAGCACCGACTGCCCGATCGACTCCAGGTACGACCGGATGGCCGCCAGGTCGAGCGGCTCCCTTCCAGCCTGGAGCAGGTACATCGTCTCGTACCCGAACGATCCGTCGGCGCCGGTGTCGGCGTCCGGCGTGGAGACGCGCACTTCGCTCGCGACAGGCCCGGCGTGATGGACCACCGGCGACCGGCCGTCCACGTGGAGCAGCGCGCCCTGCAACACCAGGTAGAGGCCTTGCGCGCCGGCATCGACGACCCCAGCCTCGCGCAGGATCGGCAGCAGACTCGGCGTCCTCGCAACCGCCCTCGCGGCGCCGTCGACCGCCGCCGTGAGCACCCATTCGAGGTCCTGCCGGCGTTCGGCGGCGACGTTTGCGGCCTCGGCGGCATCGCTGACCGCCGTCAGGATGGTGCCCTCGACCGGCTTCGTGACGGCGGCATACGCCGCGTCCCGCCCACGCCGTAGCCCATCGGCGAGGTCCCGCCCGTCGAAGCGGCGCCGCAGGGCGAGGCCTTCGGACATGCCGCGGAAGATCTGCGAGAGGATGACGCCGCTGTTACCCCGGGCACCCATCAGCGCGCCGAAACTGATCGCCTCCGCGATGCGCTGCACGGAGCGATCCTCCGCGGGCACGGCCTGCGCTTCAGCCAGCGCCGCGCGAACCGTCGCCAGCATGTTCGATCCGGTGTCACCATCGGGCACGGGATAGACGTTGAGCGCATTCAGCTCGTCGACGTTGGCCATCAGCTGGGCGACCGACGCGGCGAAGGCGGCCATCAGCCCCTCTCCGCCCGCCGTCGTGCGACTCACCGGGGAGCGTCCATCCGCGCGGCGACGCCGGCGCCGCAGGGCTCGGTCACGGTCGTCGGGCACCTCCATCGCCGAGGGTGAGTCCCATCGGGCTGCTATAGTACGCAGCCGTCGCCCCTGCCCCGGGATGACCGCGTCCTCAGCTACCAGTTTCGAGGGATCAATGGCTCGTTCATGCGCCGTGTGCGGCAAGATCTCGATGGGCGGTTTCAACCCGCAGTCCGTTGGCATGAACCGCGTCCGCGCACACCGCCGCTACCGGCCGAACCTTCAGCCGCAGGTGATCCAGGTCAAGGGGCAGCCGACCCGCGCCCTCGTCTGCACCCGCTGCACGCGGACCGCCCGCAAGACGGACTGACCCGCCCACGAACCGGCGCCTCAGCGACGGTCACCACCAGCGCCCCCCGCGTCCAGGAGCGCTCACGTATCCGAGTCGAGCCAGATGCTCATCGGACCATCGTTGACGAGCTCCACCTCCATCGATGCCCCGAACACACCACGCGCGACCGTGACACCGAGCGCCTCGAGCCCCTCTGCGTAGCTCCGGTAGAGGGCCTCACCGTGCTCCGGTGGCGCGGCGTCCAGGAACGATGGTCGTCGACCCCTGCGCGTGTCGGCATAGAGCGTGAACTGGCTCACGGCGAGCACTGCTCCACCTGCGACCATCAGCGACCGGTTCGTCCTGCCATCGTCATCGGCGAAGATCCGCAGCGCCACGGTCTTCGCCGCAAGGCTCTGCGCCACCTCCGCAGTGTCGCGGCGCCCGACCCCGACCAGCGCGACGAGGCCCCGGCCGATCGAGCCGACGACCTGCCGATCCACCCGGACCTCGGCTCGCGTGACCCGCTGCAACAGCACTCGCATCGGGCGGTACGGTACCTGAGCACGGTCGTGCGCCGGTGGGACGGGACGTAGGTCGACGGGAGCAAACGTCGTCGATGTGAGCAGCCGCCGCTAGCGGGTCGCGGCCACGCCCACGGGGGTCCCGGTGGTGCTTTCGACCTGCGCTGCCTCGGCCCGTTTCCGTACCGCGTCGACTTCGAGTGCCGTATCCAGCCGCCGCTGGAACAGCGCCGACCCGACGACCAGGACGTCCGTGCGCTCGCTCCCCGCGACGGCCGCCGTGTCGCGGTTCACACCGCCATCAACGTGGAAAGCGACCTCACGGCCGCGAGTCGCGAATACCTCGCGCGCCTCACCGACCTTGGGCATGCACTCACCCATGAACCGCTGCCCGCCCCAGCCCGGTTCGACCGTCATCACCATCACGATGTCGAGCAGATCGGCGAACGGCTCCACCGCGCTGGCTGGCGTCCCCGGCGAGATGGCCAGGCCAGCTGCCCTGCCCGCGTCACGGATCGCCGCGAGCGTGCCCCGGACCTGATCGTCCGGCTCGTCCACCTCGACGTGGAAGGTGACGCTGTCGGAGCCTGCCTCCAGGAAGCGGTCCACGTAGCGCGATGGCTCGGAGATCATCAGGTGGGCATCCAGCGGCAGCCGCGTGAGACCGCGGATCGCTTTGACCACGTCCGGCCCAAAGGTCAGGTTCGGCACGAAGTGACCATCCATGACATCCAGGTGGAGGCGGTCCACACCTGCCCGCTCCAGCTTGCGGACGACGCGGTAGAGGTTCCCGAAGTCCGCCGACAGGATGCTCGCCGCGATCGAGACATGGAGGCGTGTCATCGGCTCAGCATTCATGCCTCGGCCGTCGCCACGCCGAGGAGCGCCTCGGCGCTGCGCACGACCAGCAGCTCCCGACGCCTGGCGACGGCCGGCGCGGTCGGCTGGTCGCCCATCTCCGCGGCGAGCTGGCCGCAGGCGGCGCCGATCTCCACGCCACGGTTCCGACGAACGGTGACCGGCAGGCCGCCACCGCGAACGACGCCGGCGAAGACCTCGAGCCGGTCGCGCGTGCTCGGCCGCCACGGCGTATGGGCCACCGGATTCATGGGGATCAGGTTGACGTGGGCGAGGCGCCCGCGCAGCAGCTCCACAAGCGCCACCGCATCGGCCGGCGTGTCGTTGATCCCATCGATCATCACGTACTCGTAGCTCACCCGCCGACCGGTGACTTCGGCGTAGCGCGTGGCCGACGCCACCACGGCTGCCACGGGGTAGCGCCGGTTGAGCGGCACGAGCACGTCGCGCAGGATAGTGCGCGCGGCGTGGAGCGAGACCGCGAGGGTGTACTGCGGGGCGAGTGCGGTGAGGCGATCGATGCCGGGCACGACGCCGCTGGTGCTGATCGTCAGGTGCCGCGCGCCCAGCCCGAAGCGCGCCGGGTCGCTGAGGGCCGCGGAGGCCTCGATCACGGCATCGGCGTTGAGCAGCGGCTCGCCCATGCCCATGAACACGATGTTGCTGACGCGCCTTCCCCCTCTTCCTCCCTCCTGCAGCCGGCGCTCCCAGAAGCGGGCCTGGTCGACGATCTCGGCCGTCGAGAGGTCGCGCCAGAAACCCAGCTCGCCGGTCGCGCAGAATGGGCAGCCCACCGCGCAGCCCGCCTGACTGGAGATGCAGACCGTCGCGCGTTCCCGTCGATGCTCGCGGGCGGGGTATCGCATCAGCACCGATTCGATGACCCGCCCGTCATCCAGCGTGTGGAGCGCCTTCTCGGTCAGGCCCGCGTCGCTCGGGCGGACCGTGGTCCCGATGAGCGTGTCGGCTCGAAACGCCTGGTCGACCGCGCTCCGCAGCCCAGCGGGCAGCGTCAGCAT
>JACDBP010000194.1 GCA_013694835.1 Chloroflexota bacterium | reverse complement strand
CCTCGGCACGGTCGACGGCGAGCCCTTCGAACAGGCGACCGAGCTGGCGCGGTTGACCGGATTCGAGGCACGCTACGGAGCGGCCCATCACTCGACGCTTGCCGATCCCGAGGACGGCCGGGTGGTCGGCGCTTACCTGTGGGGTAACGCCGTGCTATCGCGCTGGCCGGTTCGCGCTTCTCGGCTCCACCTGCTGCCGAACGCGGCGGACGACGACCTGGTCGAGCCTGCGGAGGCGGCGCACGAGCTGCGCGGCGTGCGCTACGCCGACGCCCCGAGCAGCGTCCGGGAGTCGCGGTCGCTGCTGGCCTGTGCGATCGACGTCGACGGCACCTCCGTCCATGTTCTGGCGACCCACCTGACGCACATCGGTGCCGGGCAGCGCCGCAGGCAGGCCCAGCGGGTCGTCGAGATCGCGGAGGCTCTCGCGGGTCCGGTGGTGCTGGCGGGAGATCTGAACGCCACCCTCGAGAGCGCGGACCTCGCGCCGCTCCGGCCGCACCTGGACGACGCGTTCTCCGCCGTTGGCGTGCCGCTGGGCGACCCGCGACGGCGATCCTGCGGAACGGATCGCATCGACCACGTGCTCGTCCGCGGGCTGGTTCCGGTGGCATGCCGGGTGGTGACCGAGGCCGGCAACGCGTCCGATCACTGGCCGATCGTCGCGACCCTCAGCCTCTAGCGTCGGAGCTGGATGGTCCTGATCTCCCATGCGCCGAGCTCCAAAGCGACCACACCGTCGCTGATCAGGCCCGCGGCCCCGGGACGCCCGAGGAGGTCGACGTCGCGCGCCTCGAGGAACCCTCCCCGAACCGTCGCCCGGGTGGGCTGCGCGGTCTCCGCGACGAGCCGAAGCTCGAGCCAGTCGTCCCGCCGGAGGAGTGCCGAGAGGACGACGCCACGTCCCTCGACGGCGATGCCCGCAGCCGCCGCCGGGCCGGTCGCCATCCCGCCTCCGCGAGCGGTCACGAACTCGTGGGCGTACCGCTCGGCCTGGCGCACCACGTCCGCCTCCTCCCACGACCCGGCGTGGGGAAAGAGCGCGAAGCCGATGCTCCATGGACCGCGCATCTGGGTGGCCGGGGCCGGGCGTTCTGGTCCGGCGGGATCTTCGCGGTACGGGTTGTCGTTGCGGCTGATGAGCCCCGTCGATCGGAGCACGGTCAGGGCGAGCTCCTGACCATCGAGGAGCTCGTACTCGGTGATGTGGTCGAGGAGCACGGCCATCCCTCCAGCATCCACGAACCCGCGCGCCGGGTAGGTCGCCAGCGGCACCTCGCCGTGCCCCGCCTCCGGGTGCATCCCGCGCTCCACGACCGCGAATTGCCCCTCGGCGGCGGACACGTCGGCCCGTACCGGTAGCGGTATGTGGAAGCGCACGCGATGGTCGATGGCCGGATTGTCGAATTCGACCCGGAGGCGCACGAACGGCTCGCCCGCACGCAACGCGACCACGGTCCGGACGGAGACGTCGGCTGTCGCAGCGAGGCGTGCGGAACCGTCCGCCACGAGGCCGAGTGGCCAGCGATAAGTCCGCGTCACGAGGAGCTCACCGGCGACAGGGCCGCTCGCCGTCACCTCCCACCTCACGTGGAGCGGCTCAGCCACCATGGTGTCGGCCGGCGGCGGCCCGTAGTTGTAGCTGTCGCCGAAGTCGCCACCGTCCACGAGGCGGCCAACACCTTGCAGCGAAGGTCCGCCGGTCACGTCGATGGCCAGCCTCCCATCGGGTCCGACGGTCACCTCGATGAGTCCATTGGCCAGCCGGCCTGCGGAGGCCGTGACCGGACCGTCAACGCCCGCCGGTCCCTCGCGCGGGCGCAGTTCGACAGCCCCGAGCGGAGGTGCGGTGACCATCGCTCGCACCGTCCGGCGCGGCTGGGCGACCGCGCGCAGCGTCCAGGCGGCTGGAGCAGCGGCAACGGCGAGCGCTACCTGGCCGCGGAGATCCTCCACCTCCAGGGAGGGCGGGTCCGCCTCGTCGTCGAGCAGCAGTGTCGCGACATGCCGGCCGTCGACACGATCGAGGCGCACGGCGTTGAGCTGGCGTCCGAAGAGCTCCCGGCCGTGCAAACGCCGGGCCAGGAAGTCGAGCAGCTCCGCACCGGTCACCGACGCCTCGTACAGCAAGGGCCGGTTCCGGGAGACCTCCTGGGCCGCGAAGGCGGTCCCATCGGGTGTCGTCAGCGCCACGCTGGCCCACGATTCCGGGATCGGCACGTTCAGCTCCACGAGCCCTCGTCGCTCGTGGGGCGACGGGTTGAACGCGACGCACGCGTCGCGCGGCGCTCCGGCCGCTGCCCGAGCCAGGGCGCGCTGCGTCAGCCCCTGCCCAAGCTGCTCGGCCTCTGCGTATCTCGTCAGCACCTGCGCCGTGACCGGGTCCACCGAGCAGCCGCAGATCGAGTCGTGCGCCGAGTTCTCCACCACGCGCCGCCAGGCCAGTGACAGCGGCACCTCCGGCCAGGCGTCGCCGTAGAGCGCCTGGAACGGCTCCGCGTAGCGTTCCAGTGTCCGTTCGGCCCGTCCGGCGGCGACCTTGAGGTCGATGTGGGCCGAAGCGACACCCATCAGCACGTTGGCGCGGGCGCCGGAACGCATCTCCCCCTCGATGAGCGTCGGATCCATCTCGTCCGACTCCTTTGCTGCGGCAAGGTATTCGGCCAGCGTCTCGATGCGGACCTCGTGGGCGGAGGCCGTCGCATTCACCCCCTTCACGAGCGCGACCATCTCGGGCACCGGGGCCGCGTGATCGGTGCCGTACATCGCGAGCAGCGAGCGGTCCCCGTAGAACGAACGCATCGCGTCGTGATAGGCCTCGACCTTCCGGGTGAGCGTTTCCGGGACGGCGAAGAGATACGCCGCCTGTCCGTAGCCACCGACGAGGTACTCGGCCCGCACCTCCGAGCCGTCGGGAGCGCGCCACTGGAAGTGGTTCCGCGTGACCGCCGCCGGGATCCCCCGCCAGACGACGGCGTCGTCGATGCCGGCACGTCACAGGATCTGCGGCATCTGCGCGATGTGCCCGAACATGTCGGGCAGGTAGCCGATGCGCATCGGCCCGCCCATCTCCTCGGCGCGCGCCCAGCCGCGCTGGAGGTTCCGCACGATGGTCTCGCCGGACACCAGGAACTCATCCATCAGGATGAGCCACGGCCCGATCGCCAGACGGCCCTCGCGCACGAACCGCCGGATCCGCTCCTCCGATCCCGGCCGGATCTCGAGGTAGTCGTCGACCGTCGCCAGCTGACCGTCCAGCGTGAACCGGAAGCTGGGCTCGGACTCCAGCCGCGCCAGCACGTCGTCCACGAGGTCGACCAGGCGCATCCGGAAGGCCTGGAACGGCTCGTACCACTCGCGGTCCCAATGCGTGTGCGGCACCAGGTGGACCGTGGTCGTGGCGGTGGGCGAGGCGATGCTCAACGGTCGCTCCAGTCGGTGGGTTTCGAGGGTATCTGCGCATGATGAAGGGCTGGCCGGCTCTGCGGCGGCGCGACTCTCCCCGCGTGGCGCGTGATCGGAAGTGTAGGATCGGTGGGATGACGCAGACGGTCGGATCGGAGCTTGCGGCAGGGCGCCCGGACCAGGGACCGCCCGTGTTCGCCAACTTCATCGACGGGGAGTGGAGGCAAAGCGTCAGCGAGCGCCTCTTCGCGTCGGTCAACCCTGCGGACACCCGCGACGTCGTCGGCCTCTTCCCGCAGTCGACGGCGGCCGACATCGCCCAGGCCATCCGCGCGGCAGAGATGGCGTTCCGTGACTGGCGCCGGACGCCTGCGCCGAAACGCGGCGAGATCCTGTATCGCTTCGCGGCGCTGCTGGCGGAGCACAAGGAACGTCTTGCCCGCGCTATGACCCGAGAGATGGGCAAGGTCCTGGACGAGGCCCGTGGCGACGTCCAGGAGGGCATCGACATCGCCTACCTGATGGCCGGCGAGGGCCGCCGGCTGTTCGGCGAGACGACGCCGTCCGAGCTGTCCGACAAATGGGCGATGAGTGTCCGGGAGCCGATCGGCGTCGCCGGCATCATCACGCCCTGGAACTTCCCGATGGCCATTCCCTGCTGGAAGATGATGCCGGCGCTGGTGGCGGGGAACACGGTGGTCATCAAGCC
>JACDBP010000190.1 GCA_013694835.1 Chloroflexota bacterium | reverse complement strand
GGTCGGGAAGGCATGGATGGTGTCTGCAAGGACATGCAGCGGCACGCCGAGCTTCACGGCCAGGACGGCTTCGTGGATCGCCTCCGACGCGCCACGGCCGGCGATGAACGCTCCCACCAGAACCTGGTCTCGCCGGTCCACGACGATGGTCACATGGCCGCCGGACTGGGTCAGGTAGCCCTTGGCGGAGGCAGCCAGATCCTCGGTCTCCTCGAAGGCGTCGAAGCCCTTCTCGATCGCTTCCTCGAGCAGCAGCCCGACGGAGCCCGTCTCGGGATCCGTGTAGACGGCACGGGGGATGGCCTTGTAGTCGGGCCCGATCTCCTCGCCCAGGGCGATCCTGACGGCCATCTCACCCTGGTAGTGGGCGAGGTGGGTATGCAGCTCGGGCCCTGACGCGTCCCCCACGACGAACACGTCGGGCGCGATCCGCATGCTGCTGTCCGGGTGCACGACTCCGCGCTCGTCCAACTCGACGCCGACGGTCTCCAGCCCAAGATCGTCGAGCGGGAGGGCCCGCCCGACCGCCACCAGGATCTCGTGCCCGGTCACCGGTGGACCGTCCGAAAGGTGGACCCGGTGCGCCCCGTCGTCGCCCGCGCTGGGGTCGACCCGGGTGGCCCGGACGCCGAGCCGCACGGTGACCCCATCGCGCTCCAGTCCTTCGCGGACAGCCTGCGCGTTGCGCGGGTGGTCGCGGGACAGGAGTCGCGGATTGGAGTCGACGATCGTGGTGGGCACCCCGTAGCGGGCGAAGACCTGCGCCATCTCGACGCCCGTCGGCCCGCCACCCATCACCAGCAGGCTGCGCGGCAGCTCCCTCGTCGAGGTCCCCTGGCGGTTCGTCCAGTAGCGTCCTTCGCGAAGCCCATCGATCTCAGGGACGCGTGCGTGGGAGCCCACGGCGATGAGGATGTGCCGCGCGGTCAGCTCACGAGTCCCGCCGCCACGCTCGGTAACGACCACACGACCCGGCCCGGCGAGCCGAGCTCGTCCCCGGATGAGCCGACCTCCCTGATCCGTGATCGCCGCCAGGCGGCTGGAGTCGTCCGGGAGCTCGTCGCCGGCACTCCGGTTGATCATGTAGTCGCGAAACTCGGATGCCTTCTGCCACGGGAAGTCGCCACCGCCATGGTGGACGGCCGCCGCGTGGAGCAGTGCCTTGGAGGGCATGCACGCCCAGTACGCGCAGGCGCCGCCCACGAGCTCGTCCTCGATGACCGCGACGCTTGCGCCGCGTGCCAGGGCCAGGCCCGCGGCGGCCTCGCCCGCGGCGCCCGCTCCCAGCACCAGGAAATCGACATCCGCCACTGGCTCTACTCCACGCTTCATGCCGGCCGGCTCAGGGGCGGCCGTGGCCTCCATGCTAGGCCTCGCCGGACGAGCCCGTGGCGTCCCCGCGGGGTCGCTGCTCAGGCTCGGCCATCGAAGATCGGGGATGGAATCGGGCCCGTGCCGGTGGTACGCTCGCCGTCCGCGCGCCACGGTATCCCCCAGAGCCGGGCCGCGCCTTGATGTGTGGGGAGGCCCTACCCCGGAAACGCTCGCGCAGCCCGCCGTGGCCGATGGCGGGAGCTCGGGCAGGAGCGGGCAGACCACAATGGGGGACAACAGGCGTGAGCCTGAAAGGGAGCTGGATGAATCGAAGGCTGTTCATGGCCATCGGTGCGTCGGCGTTGCTGATCGCGACGCTGGCACCGGGAGGCGTCCTGGCAAAGGCGCCGACCAAGTTCGACAAGAGGATCGAGAACGTGAAGCTCGATCCGAAGTTCAAGCCCGCCGCGCTCGGACTCTCGAAGCGCGTCGACGTCTACGTCAAGCTGTCGGATGCCCCCGTCTCGGTCGCCCAGGGCGCTGCCCTTGACCGTGCCGGCGGCCAGAGACTCTCGAAGGCCGCGCGTGCCAGCATCCGCGCCGACATCCGCGCCAAGCAGGACGCCCTTAAGGGCCGCATCCAGGCTCTCGGCGGCAAGGTCCGGGGCCAGTTCCAGGACGCGCTGAACGCGATCCGCATCAACATCGCCAGGAGCCGAGTCCCCGCCCTGGCACGCCTGCCGGGCGTCGTCAAGGTCCAGCAGGCCCGGGTGTACACGCGGGGGAACGTGAACACGGACAGGTTCATCAGCGCTCCCAAGGCCTGGACCCCGAACCAGGGCTACCCGGGCTACACCGGCTACACCGGCAACGGCATCCGTATCGCCATCATCGACACGGGCGTCGACTACTACCACGCCAACTTCGGCGGGTCTGGCGATCCCGCGGACTTCGACTGCGACGATGGCCTCGATCGTTCGGGCTGCGCCGCCGGCGCCACCTTCCCGACCAGCAAGGTCGTCGAGGGCTGGGACCTGGTGGGCGACTGCTACAACCCCAGCGAGGATCCGACCGATCCGAGCCCCCCGACCACGGACTGCCCAGCTGGCTTCACCGACATCCCGAATCCCGACAGCGACCCGCTCGACTGCAACGGTCACGGCTCGCACGTCGCCGGCACGGCCGCTGGCTTCGGCGTCGTGGACAACGGCGGGCCGACCCCGGTCCGCTACACAGGCCCGTACAACACGACCACCCTCTCTTCGAACGACTTCGTGATCGGTCCCGGCACCGCGCCCCGTGCCAGGATCCTTGCCTACCGCGTCTTTGGTTGCGATGGCTCGACGAGCGTCGTGATCGAGGCGCTCGATCGAGCGATCCAGGACGACGCTGACGTCATCAACATGTCGCTCGGCTCCGTCTTCGGGCGTGACGATGAGCTCGACTCCGAGGCGACCAACAACACGTCACTGGCGGGCGTCTCCGTCGTCGCCTCGGCCGGCAACTCCGGTCCCAGCGCGTACATCACTGGCGATCCAGCCGCAGCGACACGCGCCATCTCGGTCGCCGCGATCGACGCGGTGCCGACGTTCCCAACGGCCATCGTCGACTTCCTGACGCAGGCCGACGAGCAGGCGATCAATGCCAACGGCGGCGACCTCACGCCGGCCATCACCAGCGAACTGAATGTCTTCGAGGACAACCCGGCGACGCCCGGTGACCCGGGAACCGGCGTCGGCTTCGAGCAGCTGGGCTGCGACAACACCGCCTACACCTTCAACGGCTTCGTTGCCGGCCAGATCGCTGTGGTGCGCCGGGGCGTCTGCGCCCGGGTCCAGAAGGCACAGGTCGGCCAGGACAACGACGCTGCCGCGGTCATCATGATCAATACCGATCCGGGACTGCCTCCGTTCGAAGGACCCATCGAGGGCGTGACCATCCCGTTCCTCGGCGTCCGCAGCACCGCGGCACCCAAGTTCGTCGCCGAGGATGGCAACAACGCCACCCTCAGGAACGGTCCAGTGATCGCCAATCCCACCTACGCGTTCCTGGCCAGCTTCACCTCGTTCGGTCCGCGCAACGGTGATTCCGCCGTGAAGCCGGACGTCGCGGCGCCGGGTGTGTCCGTGATCTCCACCCTCGTCGGTGGCGGCTATGCGGGCACGACCCTCTCAGGCACCTCGATGGCCGCTCCGGCGACCGCCGGTGTGGCGGCCCTCGTGCGGCAGGCAAATCCGGGCTGGCGACCGACCCGCGTCAAGGCGGCCATCGTCGGCACGGCCAACCCCAACCTCTTCGCCACGGGCGGCTATGAGGTTCGCGGTGCCGGTGCGGGCGTGGTCCAGCCTCGTCGCGCCGTCGACACGGTCAGCGTCATCACCACCACCTCCGGCAACTCCAATCTCGACTTCGGCTACGAGCAGATCGACGGCCCGTTCAGCGAGACCAGGACGGCAACGCTCTGGAACCTGGGTACGTCGCCGCTGACCTATGACCTCTCCGTAGCCTTCAACAACTCACCGCACGGGTTCACGGGCACCGTCACGCCAAGCTCGGTGACCATCCCGGGCGGCGGCAAGGCCTTCGTCAAGGTCACCCTCTCTGCCTCTGCCGCCACGGTCGCGGCACTCCCTGACTCGGTACTCCCGTTCAACCCGACATTCACGGGGCTGAGGGCGGTGCGCGGCAATCTCATCGCCGATCCGACCACCACCGGCCCCGGCATCTACAACGTGCGCTCGCCCTTCCTGCTCGCGCCGCGCGCCCTCTCGGGCGTCGAGGCCGGCCAGAAGACGCCTTACACACTCAACGGCGACGACGCTGAAGCGTCCATCGGCTTGGTCAACGGCGGTATCCACTCCGGTGATGCGGACGTCTATCAGTGGGGTCTGTCCGACCGCAGCGAAGGCTACGAATCGAACGATCTCCGAGCCGTCGGCGTCCAGTCATTCGCCTGCGGCGACTCCAAGGATTCATCCTGCTACCCCGGCGGGCCGCAGGATGACCGTCATATCGTCTTCGCCATCAACACGTGGGGACGGTGGTCCAACCAGTCCACCGATGAGTACGACATCGCCATCGACACAGCCCCGTGCCCGGTCACCCGAGGCCTCCTGCCCATCTGCGAGGACACGGATCCGGAGTGGTTCCTGGTCGCGGTCGACCTCGGGGCCATCACCGTGGGCTCGTTCAACGGCGTGATGGTGTCGGTCCTGTTCGACGGGGCCGGCAACCCGCAGTTCCTTGAGTACCTGGTGCCCGAGGCGCCGAACGGCTCCACGATCCTCGCGGCGATGGATGCCAGTGACCTGGGTCTCAACGTGCAGCCGACCACAGCCGGCAATGGGTCGGGCGACACCGACTTCAACTACACCGTGGCCAGCTTCTCGATCGTGCCGGGCACGAGCGAGGACGAGATCACGAACGAGGCCGGCAACGCCCCCGCGTGGGCGGGCTTCGACCCCTGGAACCCGGCGGTCTCGCAGGGCGACTTCATCTCGCTCGATCCGGGCGAGCGGGCCACCCTGGATCTGACGGTCCACCGGTCGGATCACTTCGCCCAGGAGAACCGCGCCAAGGGGTGGATGGTCGTCACGACCAATGACCTCAACGGCAAGCAGCAGGCAGACACGATCCACATCGGGTCGGTCCCGCCGCCTCCCGCGCCCTAGCGGCCTTCCGATCGCTGGGCGCCCAGCGTCCAGCCACCCGGACCATAGCGAGAGGCCCCGGCTCCAGCCGGGGCCTCTCTTCATGTCCTGAGCGGAGGGCAAGGAACCCGCGAAAGGGTCACTGGTTGCGGAGGCAGCCGTCCTCGTCGGGCAGCAGCGGACGGAGAGTCAGCGTGTAGGCCACGTCGTTGCTGACCCAGCGCGTGATCTGAGTGGCCTTCGTGAAGAGCGGCATGACCGCGTCGAGGTCTGCTCCCCGGATCACGCCGCAGCGGATCTCGGCGCCAAACCTTCCGCACGCGGATGGGGCTTGGACTGGCGCCGAGGGTCAGGCCCGCCCGACTGCTCCGAACGAGGGTCAGCCCCCGGCCGGCTGCTCTGGACGTTTGGCGGGATCGGGGCTGTCCGACTCCATCGGGCCGCCGAGCTGCATCGGACCGTCGTCGAACTGGCCCGCCACGGGGCTGCTCGCCGCGTCCGCGAAGCTGGAGGCGGCGTCGGCGGAGCTCGCAGC
>JACDBP010000236.1 GCA_013694835.1 Chloroflexota bacterium | reverse complement strand
CGCGATGAGCGGCTGCATCGTCGGGTCCTTCGAGTCGAGCAGGCGCAGCGGCGCGCGTGCAAGCCGGGATCGCTCGATCTCCGGCAGGGCCTCGGCCCGTTCGCTGAAGTAGGTGCGCAGGCGCTCGATGTAGGCGGGGCGGCAGGCAGCATCGCCGATCGAGTTCAGGAGCAGGTGGACGTCACGTAGACCGGCCTCGCCGTAGAAGCGCATCGCGAGCTCGATGATCTCGGCGTCGATGGCGGGACCAGGGTCGCCGATCGCCTCGACGTCGAACTGCCAGAACTCGCGGTAGCGGCCGGCCTGGGGGCGGTCGTAGCGGAACATCGGGCCGGTCAGGGTCAGCTTCAACGGCTGCGGCAACGTGTGCATGCCGTGCTGGATGTAGGCACGGACGATGCCGGCCGTCGGCTCCGGGCGCAGCGCCCAGCGGTCGCGCTCCTCGTCGCCGCGCCCCGCGAGCACGCGGAAGAGCTCCTTCTCCACGACATCGGTCACTTCGCCGACCGCACGTTCGAAGACCTCACTGAGCTCGAAGAGCGGGGTCTCGATCGGCTGGTAGCCGTAGCGGGTCGTCAGGTCGCGGGCGATGGCCTCCAGCCGCAGGAATCGGGAGCGTTCCGCGGGAAGCAGGTCGCGAGTGCCGCGCGGCGATCGGAATGCCGTTCGGCGGGGCTCGCCGGAGGTGCGGCTCAGAGCCGCACCCGGCCGCGGATGGTCCGTTCCATGGTCTTCTCGGTTCCCTCCCGTCGGCGATCCGGGCGCCATCATCCCATGTGGACGTGGTACGAATGGGTGATGCGGCGGCCCCACATCCACGTCGTGCCGTTCCTGAGGCGCCCAGGCCAGCGTCTCCTGCTCAAGGATTGGCTGGCGATCACGATCGGCTCGCACATCTTCGCGTGGCGGGCGCTCGATCCGGTGGAGCGAGCGCACGAGGAGGAGCACGCGAGGCAGTGGCAGCGTCACGGCCGGCTCTACGTCCCGCGCTACCTGCGCGCCTCATGGCGCGCCCGGCGGAAGGGTTTACATCGCTACTGGGACAACGAGTTCGAGGTCGAGGCGCGCGCGGCCGCCACGCGCAGGGCTGACGCGCTCCGCCGGTAGGCATCGGCCGGCAACGCCAAGGTCCACGACTGGCGATCTCGCCTGGGCGAAGTAGGGTCCGCCTCGGCGGAGCTCGTCCGCACCACGTCACCGGGCGTGGGTACCGACCCGGCGGTCAGTTCAGGTCGCGAGTGACCGAGTAGACGTCCTTCAGCTGCTCGATGCGAGAGAGGACGCGGGCCAGCTGCGCGACAGAGGCGACCTGGAGGGTGGTCTGTACGGTCGCCGTATGGTCGGCATGGACCGACACGTTCGCGGCGACGATGTTGACCTTCGCTTCCGCGACGACGTTGGTGATGTCCGAGAGCAGGCCCGTGCGGTCGTAGGCCTCGACGCGGATCGCGATGGGATAGGTCTGGGCGACCTGCGCCTCCCAGTCGACATCGATCAGCCGGTTGACGTCACGCTCGTTGATGACGGTGGAGCAGCTTCGGAGATGGACCGTGATGCCCTTGCCGCGGGTGATGAAGCCGGCGATCGGGTCGCCGGGGATCGGGTGGCAGCACTTCGCGAAGCGCACCAGCACGTCACCCGTTCCCTGGACGCGGATCCCGCCAGGCTTCGCGGTGACCGGCGGCGCGACCTGCGGGATGACCTGCTCGTTGGCATCGTCGACGACGCCGAGCCGCGACACCACCTGCTGGGCGCTGACCGCCCCGTAGCCGACGGCGGCCACGAAGTCCTCGACGGTCGCGTAGTGGTAGGCCTCGGCCATCTCGGCGATGCGCTCCTGGCCCACCGCCCCGAGTGACGTGCGCGCCAGTCGCCGAAGCTCGCGGTCCAGCGACTCCCGTCCGTGGACGATGTTCTCTTCACGCTGGCTGCGCTTGAACCACTGGCGGATCTTTTCCTTGGCGTGGCCCGTGCGGACCTTGTCCAGCCAATCGCGTGAGGGGCCGTGGGCCGTCTTGGTGGTCACGATCTCCACGATGTCGCCGTTCTGCAGCTTGTAGTCCAGCGGCACGAGGCGGTTGTTGACCTTCGCGCCGATGCACGAGTGGCCGACGTCGGTATGGATGCGGTAGGCGAAGTCGAGCGGCGTCGCTCCCGCCGGCAGGTCCTTGACCGCGCCCTTGGGCGTGAACACGAAGACCTGGTCCTGGAACAGGTCGAGCTTGACCCCCTCCACGAACTCGGTGGCATCGGAGACCTCGCGCTGCCACTCCATGAGCTGGCGAACCCAGGCGAGCTTGGCGTCGTAGTCGCGGTCTGACCTGGAGCCGTCCTTGTAGCGCCAGTGCGCGGCGATGCCGACTTCCGACACGCGATGCATCGCGTGGGTCCGGATCTGGACCTCGAGCGGCATCCCCTCGGAGGCCACGACGGCCGTATGGAGCGACTGGTAGCGATTGTTCTTGGGCATCGCGATGTAGTCATCGAACTGCCCCGGGATCGGCCGCCACAGGCTGTGGACGACGCCCAGGGCGGCATAGCAGTCGCGGACGTCCTCCACGAGCACCCGGACGGCGTGGACGTCGTAGATCTCATCGAAGCCGGCCGACTTGCGGGCCATCTTCTTGGCGATGCTGGACAGGTGCTTGGGGCGTCCCGAGATCTCGGCCGTGATGCCCGCCGCCCCGAGTGCCGTGCGGAGCACCTCGATCGACTGCCGGACGAACGCCTCGCGCGCCTTGCGATGGATCTCGAGCTGCGTCGCCAGCTGACGGTACTGGTCGGGGTCGAGGTACTTGAAGGCGAGGTCCTCAAGCTCCCACTTGATCTGCCAGATCCCGAGCCGCTCGGCGAGCGGGGCATAGATCTCCTGGGTCTGGCGGGCGATGCGCTGCTGCTTCTCGGGCGGCAACGACCCCAGCGTCCGCATGTTATGGAGTCGGTCGGCGAGCTTGATGAGGACGACCCGGACGTCCTCTGCCATCGCCAGCAGCATCTTCCGGATGTTCTCGGCCTGCTGCTCCTCGTGACTGCGAGCGCTGAACTTCGAGAGCTTCGTGACGCCATCGACGAGCGTGGCGACCTCCCGTCCGAACCGCTCCTCCAGGTCCGGGAGGCCGAAGTCGGTGTCCTCGGGCACGTCGTGCAGCAAGGCTGCCTGGATAGCCACGTGATCGATGCCCATCTCGGCGAGCGACTGGGCCACCGCGATCGGGTGGGTGACGTACGGCTCGCCGCTCGCTCGTTCCTGGGTGCGGTGAGCCTCCACCGCGAACTTGAACGCCTCCGTCACCGCGGCCAGGTCGGCGTTCGGGTGGTGCTCCCGGAGAGATGTCTCGAGCTTGCGGCGCATGGCGTCCAGCGTGTGCCGCGAAAAGGAGCCGGGCACCGCCGAGCTCGTGGCGCGAATCGACTTGGTCGCGGGGGCGGCCTTCGGAGGGGCTATCGGTTCGACAGACATGGCGTCGACCAAGTGTACGGCCATGCTCATGGCGGTCGCCGCGATGCGGTGAGGGCGGCCGACTGTGCGCCACCAACCTCTCGCGCCCGCACGCGCACCGACCGGTGAGGCGTGACAGTCCTAGATCGGTGCCGAGGGACCGTCGTGGGGCACGTGGCCCGCCGGGTGAGGACTGGCAGTCCTCGTTTGGTGCCTCGGCGCCGCTGAAGGGCACCCTTTCAGGCCCGGAATGAGGCTTGGCAGTCCTCACTCGGCGTGGAGGGGCGACGAATCGGCGCGTTCATGCCCGGAATGAGGTCTGGCAGTCCTCGTGCCGCCGCGAGGGGCCGTCGAGCGCCGCGCTCCCCGGCACAGACGGGCTTCGCTACCATGCCCGGTCGGCGAGGGTCTGCCCGCCCGTTCAACCCCGGAGGATCCGATCGACAGGCGAGCATCGATGACCAGGCAGGGCGAGTCGCCGACGTGGCCATGGTCGCAGGGGCGGCCC
>JACDBP010000172.1 GCA_013694835.1 Chloroflexota bacterium | reverse complement strand
GGACACCGCCCATGACCCTCCGCCCGCGCCACCCGGATACGCACGGGCACTTTCGGGCGCTCATCTCCCAGCGACTCGATGAGCGACTCAGCACGGAGGATTCGCGGGCACTGCGCAGCCATCTCCTGACGTGCGCGCGCTGCCGGGCTGCCGACCGCGATTACCGGGCGCAGCGGATCCTGCTTCGCGCGCCGTCGGTGGCGGTCCCACCGCGGGACCTGTGGGCACGAACCTCGACCGCCCTCGACCGCGAGGTCACGGGCAGCGGGCGATCCGGCGCGACCCATGAACCGATCGAGCTCCGCGGCGGGACCCGACGCGGAGCGATCGCGTCGCTGGTCGGTCTGGCGCTCGTCGTCGCAGTCGTCGGCAGCCAGCTTGACGGCACCGACGGCGGTGCTCTGAAGCCATCCGGTGTCAGCGCCGCACCGACCCCCATCGAGGTGCCCACCCAGGAGCTGGCGTTCGTGGGACACGACGACGCCGGGTTCGCGATCTACCGCACCGAGGTCAGCATGGTCTGCCCTGAACGGGCGGTCGACTGCGCGACGGTCATCTCCCGGAACCGTGAGGTCGTGCGACTCGGAGGGTCCGCCAACCTCAAGCCCAGTTCCGTCGCCTTCCACCCACAGCGCGACAAGGTCGCCATCGCCGCCACCGTCGGCCGGGGTGAGTCGATCTACGTGGTGCTCCTGAAGCCGGTCGGCCGGTCCATCGACGCCAACGCGACCGACGCGCCGCGGACGTCCGCCCCATGGACGCCAGTACCGACCGCCACGTTCGCGGTCGTACCAACAAGCACGAGCCCGTCTGCGATAGCCACCGCCGTGCCAGCGACGCCGCCGCACTCGACCCCACGGGTCGACTCCCCGAGTCCGGGCACGAACCCGACGCGTACGCCCGGCTCGACCGGGAGCCCGCGTGCCAGCCTTCTGGGACCCACGATCCAGCCGCCCACGGAAGCGCCGACCTCGCAGCCGACCGCCGCACCACCAGTGGCGGGTGTCACGCCACCGGTCGCCGGTGTCACGCCCTCGGACGCGCTGCCAGCAGACATCCAGCCCATCCTCCAGGACGTCCTGCCGGCTGGCGCGGAGCCCGCCTGGTCACCCGATGGCGACACCCTTGCCTTCAGCGCGATGCCAGCCGACGGGAGTCATGGACCGGATATCTACACCTGGCGAGCAGGTGCCCAGAAGGCGACGCGGCTCACCGAGGACCACCGCTCGTATTTCGCCTCCTGGGCCGGGGGCCGCATCGTCGCCAGCCGCGCGGGGCAACCTGGCCGCCTCGGCGCCGCGGTGCCGCGGGTGACCAACATCGTCATCGATCTTGTGACCGGCGAACAACGACGGATCGCCGCCGCCGGGCTCTGGCTGCCGGTGGTGGATCCGACC
Source organism: Chloroflexota bacterium (assembly GCA_013694835.1). Classification (GTDB taxonomy): domain Bacteria; phylum Chloroflexota; class Limnocylindria; order Limnocylindrales; family CSP1-4; genus JACDBP01. The sequence goes on along the minus strand of JACDBP010000172.1, from coordinate 2,610 downwards.
GAACGCTTTGCCGTCGTCTGGCGCGGCGAGTTGCGCCAGGCGGGCCGGGTTATCCAGCCTGCGGCAGGTGCGCTCTACCTCGCCGACTGGCGGCGCCTGGATCCGTTCCGAGCATCGGCGGGCACCGCGCCGCAGGTGGGCGAAGGGGCGAGACGGCCGGGCTACGCTGAGGACGAGTCTTACCCGCCCTCCCTGCCGGCTGTCCCTGCGCCCACGTCAACGCAGTCCGTGGCCTCTTTACCAGCCGTGACGCCGAGCGCGGCGCGGCGACGAACACGGCCCCCGGCGACACCGACGACGCCGGAACCGAGTCCCGCGGCCACACCGCAGCCGACTGCGCCGGGGACTCCGGAGGCAGCGGACCGCCAGCGACCCACCGACGCGGCCGCCCGCGCGCAGGCCGTCGAGCCAGGACGTGATCCGCGTACCGATCCCGTGCTCGAGTGGTTGGTCAGGTGGAACACCGACGGCGACGCTTACGGGTTCTGGATCGCCGAGACGCCGGGCGCCGAGTGGGGCCGCCTGGCCATCGTCGGGGTGGACCACGTTACCGGGCGGATCGACCGCGACGAGACCCTCCTCGGGCCGACCCTGGCCCGCCGCAGCTTCACCATCGGCCAGGACCGCGTGGCCTGGGTCGCTCCCGTCGACGACCAGCCGGACGGTGAGCTGCGGGTCCGGACGTGGGGACCGAACGGCAACGGCACCGTGCGCATCCGAGGCCTCGACGGTGAGGGAGTCCCTGGCTTCTAGACCGTCGTCGCGCATGACGCGTCCGGAAAGAAGAACCATCAGGCGCGCCCGGAGCCGGGGTATCCTCACCAGGATGACTGCGCGCCAGATCATGACCGCCGACGAGGTGCGCCGGGCCCTCGTCCGGGTCAGCCACGAGATCGTCGAGAAGCACGCCGGCACCGATGGCCTGGCGCTGGTCGGCATCCAGCGGCGCGGGGTGCCACTGGCGGAGCGCATCGCCGACGCGATCGAGCAGCACGAGGGTGTGCGCATCCCGGTCGGCAGCCTTGACATCACGTTCTACCGCGACGACCTCTCCCGCGTGGCGCGTCAGCCGCTGGTGAGGACGCCGGACCTGCCGTTCCAGCTGGAGGAGGTCGCAGTCGTCGTCGTCGATGATGTGCTCTACACCGGCCGGACCGTTCGGGCCGCCATGGACGCCCTCATGGATCACGGCCGACCGTCCGCCGTGCGCCTGGCCGTGCTCATCGATCGAGGCCATCGCGAGCTGCCCATCCGCGCCGATCACGTCGGCAAGAACGTGCCGACGTCCCGCGAGGAGATCATCAAGGTCCACCTGCGCGAGATCGACGGAGGCGATGACGAGGTGGTCATCGAACGGGCCGCGGAGCGCGACGAGGAACTTCTCACCGCGGCCCGCGCCGCCGACTGACGCACGGGGTGGACGTCCCGGCCTGGCCCCACCGCCACCTGCTGGACGCCGATGGCCTCTCCCGCGACGAGCTCGAGACGGTCATGTCGCTGGCCGAGCAGATGGCCGAGGCGCGGGCGTCGCGCGAGCCCCTGGCGCTGCTGCGCGGCCGCCAGCTGACCACCCTGTTCTATGAGGCTTCGACCCGGACGCGCGTCTCGTTCGAGGTCGCGGCGCGGGCTCTCGGGGCCGAGGTGGACACCGTCAGCGTCTCCCTGAGCTCGGTGACCAAGGGCGAGTCACTGGTGGACACGGTCCGAACGCTCGAGGCGCTCGGCACCGACCTGCTGGTGATGCGCCATTCGCGCAGCGGCGCGCCGTACCTTGCAGCGCGCCACGCCAGGGGCAGCATCGTCAACGCCGGCGACGGCTGGCACGCTCATCCGACCCAGGCGCTGCTCGACCTGTTCACGCTCCGGCGCCGACTCCCCGGACGATCGGTCGCGGGACGGCGGATCGTCATCGTCGGCGACCTGCTGCGGTCGCGCGTGGCGCGCTCCAACATCTGGACACTGACCGCCGCCGGGGCGAACGTGGTGCTGTGCGCGCCGCGAGCCCTGCTCGCCGGGTTCGAGTCATGGGCAGGGGCACTGCCGCCCGACCGGCAGCTGAGCGTCACCGACGATCTCGAGTCCGCGCTTCGTGGCGCGGATGCCGTGATGGCGCTCCGGATCCAGCGCGAGCGCGACGCGGGCTCCGGGCTGCCGTCCGTCGCGGACTACGTGGCGGGCTACGGGCTTTCGGCAAGCCGCCTGCGCGAGGCGAAGCCGGAAGTGCTGCTGATGCATCCGGGACCGGTCAACGAGGGCGTGGAGGTGACCGCCGAGGTCGCGAACGGGGCGAGCTCGCTGATCCTGGAGCAGGTCGCGAACGGGGTGCCCGTACGCATGGCGGTGCTGGCGCTCCTGGCGAGGGGCGCGGCGTGACCGGGGGCGTGGTGTGACCGGGAACCCCGCCCCGGGCGGCCTCGTCCCGGGCGAGCTGGCCACGTTCGCACTGCGGGGGGTCGCGGCGGTCGACCCCTTCGAGGGTCGCCAGGGGATCCTCGATCTGCGGGTGGAGGACGGGCGGATCGCGGAGGTCGCTTGGACGGGTGAAGGCGGCGGGCGAGCGGGCGATCCCGCGACCGGTCGGGGCGGGCGCGACCGCCTCCTGGTCGTGCC
>JACDBP010000155.1 GCA_013694835.1 Chloroflexota bacterium | reverse complement strand
CCTGCGCCCACTCCGCGCGGTGCACCATCGCGCCGGCCGAGGGCGAGCGTGTCGGGCTCGTCTCCGGTCGGTCGGGCGGCGCTTCGCGTCGGAATGGCCAGGGCAGTCGCACGGGCGGTCTAGTCCTCTTCGGTCAGGCGTCGATTGATGCCGGAGATCTCTGCCGCGAAGCGCTGCCGGTCGGCGTGCTCCAGCTCCAGGATCTCGTCCATCGACCAGTGGAAGTGATAGGCGACGTACGCGACCTCCTCGAAGAGCCGATCGGTGGCGTACGTCACGATTCCCCCAGGCGATCACCTGCCATGTCCACCGCGAACTCGTGGCTGCAGGCGGGGCAGGTGACAGCGGCTTGGCTCGTGCCCTCCTGGTTGACGCGCCGGTAGAGGTCCTGGAGGAACGCCAGGTCCGACGCGAACATGCTCTCGACGATGCCGGGGTGGACATCGGCGAGGCCGCCGAGGCGGGTGACGACCCGCGACAGCAGCAGCACGGTCAGGTAGGCCTCGTTCTCCCGCACCCGCGGATCGCGCTGCGGGATGATCTCGTCCTTAGCGGTCGCGAGGCGCATGACACCGTCCCGGTGAACGGTGCCGGATGCGTCCACATACCCCCGGGGCAGCACGAACGCGAACTCGGTCCGGAGGCCGGCGGCGGGCCCCGAGGCGGCCGCCGGCGCCAGCGCTTGCATCGCAGTGGCCATCGCTACACGCGCTTGAAGGCCTCGCAGACGAGCGAGGCTTCCTCCATGAGCACCTCGTTCGCGCCCGCCTTGAGCGCGCCCGTGGTGATCTTGGAGATCCAGGCATTCTCGAAGTTGTAACGGGCGACCTCAGCGCCGTCATAGCTCTTCAGGATCACCGAGCCGTTCTTACGAGCCTCGCTGACCTTGCCCTCCAGCATCGCCTGGTGCCAGTCCCAGAGCGCCTTGGACGAGTTCTTGGCCCGCTTCAGGGTGATCGTCGGCGGCTTGATGGCGCCCGGCGCCTTGTGGATGACGAGCTTCCCGTCCTTGGTGTTCTCCTTCAGCTCGACGACGTCCATCTCCGAGGCCAGGCCGCTGACCTCGGCGAACTGGGCGATCTCGATCGAGTCGATCTCGATGGCGAAGAGGTATGACGCCAGCGCGTCGCTGGGCAGGTTCGGCAGACCGCCAGGCATGGATCAGCTGCTCCTTCCGGTGTCGGATCGGTCCGGGGTCGTCACTCGGCGAGCGACGCGCCGCCGGAGAACTGGGCGATGCGGAAGACGACGAATTCGGCAGGCTTGACCGGAGCGATGCCGATCTCCACCACGAGCTGGCCGGCGTCGACCACCTCGGGCGGGTTGGTCTCCGCATCGCACTTGACGTAGAACGCCTCCGCCGGTGTCGCTCCGAAGAGTGCGCCGTCGCGCCAGACCCGCAGCAGGAACGCGTTGAGCGTCCGCTTGGTGCGCTGCCACAGGTTCATGTCGTTCGGCTCGAAGACCACCCACTGGGTGCCTTCGAGGATGGACTCTTCGACGTAGTTGAAGAGGCGGCGGACATTGAGGTACCGCCACGCCGGGTCGCTCGAGAGGGTCCGGGCGCCCCAGATGCGGATGCCCCGCCCGGGGAAGGAGCGGATGCAGTTGATGCCGTTCGGGTTGAGCTGGTCGTGCTCGCCCTTGGTGATGACGAGCTCCAGGCTCAGCGCGCCGCGGATGACCTCGTTGGCGGGTGCCTTGTGGACGCCGCGGGTGTCGTCGTTGCGGGCCCAGACACCGGCCACGTGGCCCGAGGGCGGCACGAACGCGGCGGCCCCCGCGATGGGGTCGAAGACCTTGATCCAGGGCCAGTAGAGCGACGCGTACTTGGAGTCGTAGCCGACCTTGTCGACCCGCCACTCCTTGACCTGCTGGGCGTTGAGTCCCGGCGGCGCATCGAGGATGGCGACGCGGTCGCCCATCAGCTCGCAGTGGCCGATCATCGCCGATTGCACCGCCTGGACGCCCTCGAGGTCGATGATGCCCTTCTGGTACACGGCCATCAGGTCCGGCACCGCGAGCATCGTCACCTCGTCGATGGCTTCGAGGCCGCCGAAGCCAGTCCGGTCCGCTGAGCTGCCGACGTAGTCGTCGGCCGTAAGCCTGACGGGCTTCGCGTTCTCGGCGCCACCGAGCGAGACCTTCCCGCGAGCGGGCACTCGCTCCATGGCACCGGCCGAGCCGATCTCCTCGAGCTGGATGAGCTGCGACTGCTCCTTGACCAGCGTCACGACGTTGTTCTTGCCGCGCTTGGTCGAGACGTTGTCGTACACCTCCGCCGGCCGCCCGGGAGCGCTGACCGTCAGCTTGAAGGTGTCCTCGCCGGGGGTCGTCGCCTCCGTCACCTCGATCGAGATCTGGTTGCCACTCTGGCCCGCTTCTAGCGCGGTCGCGCGGTAACCGCTGAGCTTGCCGTCCTTGGCCGTGGCGATCTCCGCCCGGGCGGCGGGCGCCGGCCCATCGCCGCCGATGCGCACGACGTAGGCGACACCGCCTCCGTTCTGGAAGTAGCCATAGACCGCGTGGGCGAGGTAGGCACCCTCCATGAAATCGCCGAATAGGGAGACGAACTGCGTCCAGTTCGTGACGAGCGTCGGTGCGTTGGTCGGCCCGCGAGCCGCCAGACCGACGAAGGCGGCCACGGCGGTCCCCACCCCTTCGATGGGCTTGGACCCCGACTCGACCTCCTCGACGTAGACCCCAGGTGACAGGTAGCTCGGCATGCGTCATGCCCTCCGTGCGGAGCGGACCAGCGAAGGCTGGCCCGTGCCTCCCGTCTCGGGAAGGGCCGGCCGGACCGGCCTTGGGGAACCGCGGACTGCCCGATGGGGCAGCGGGGCGAGCACCAACGGCTGCCCGCAGGACGGTCGTTCGTGCTGCGGTGCCCTCGTACGCTGGCGAGCGCGATGATCCATGACGTCGACGAGTCCCTGCGCGTCCTTGCCCGCCGAGACGCCCTGAACGGGTCCCAGGTGGAGATCGCCTTTGACGCGCCCAACAAGGACTGGGTCGCCCGGCGCAACGCCCCGACGGTGGACCTCTACCTCTACGACATCCGCGAGGACTTGCAACGCCGCGAGGTGGCCTACGAACCGACCCGAAACGAGCGCGGCATCGTCACCGAGCACCGCCCGCCCGCCCGCCGCTTCCGGTTGTCGTACCTCGTCACGGCATGGACCCAGCGCCCCGAGGACGAGCATCGCCTGCTGTCCGCGATGCTGGCCTGCTTCATCCGCCACCCCGCGCTTCCCGCGGACGTTATGACCGGCGCACTGTCCGACGCCAAGGTGCCCGTCTACCTGACTGTCGCGCTGCCACCACCGCAGGACCGCTCACTGGCCGACGTCTGGTCTGCGCTGGGTGGCGAGCTCAAGCCGTCGCTCGACCTGGTGGTCACCGCGCCGATCGACGCCAGCATCCGGATCGAAGCCGCGCCGCCGGTCCTGGAGCAGCCGCGGATCCGCGTGGTGCGCGCCGACGGCAGCGTCGAGTACGTGCTCGCGGGAACGGGTCGCGGGGCACGTGGCAGACGCGGCCCGCTGGGCCCATCCGACGAGGCGATGCTGGTCGAGACCGTCGTCGCCGGCGCCGCCGAG
>JACDBP010000144.1 GCA_013694835.1 Chloroflexota bacterium | reverse complement strand
CGCCTACCCGCCGGGCGCCTACCCGCCGGGCGCCTACCCGCCGGGCGCCTACCCGCCGGGCGCCTACCCGCCGGGCGCCTACCCGCCGGGCGCCTACCCCCCCGATCCCAACCAGGCTCCAGTGCGTCATGCGCCTTACCGCGACCTCCGTGCTGGTGTCCCGACCATCGACGATGAGCTGCCGAAAGGCGGCTTGATCAGGCCCTCGCGTGTCGTGCTGCTGGTCGCCCTGGCGGTCTCGGCCGGGGTCGTCATCTACGGCTTCTTCGTCGAGAAGGGCGGCCTGCAGATCCCGATCTCGGTGGTCGGCCTCGTGATGCTGGGCGTTTCGCTGCTGCTGACGGCGCTTGCAAGTCTGCGCGGCGGCCTCCGAGCGAGCCGGGAGGGATCCGTGCTGCGCTCGGTAGCCGTAGCGATCTTCGGCGGTCTGTGCGCGCTTGGTGCCGCCGGGTCCTTCGCCACGTCCGTCTTCCTGGGCTCCCTCTACCAGCGCTGACCGGCGGTCCACTCGGGGGGTGGACGCCTGCCACCGGCGGTACACTCCCGCCTGGCGCCCCCATCGTCTAGAGGCCTAGGACGCCACCCTTTCAAGGTGGAGATCAGGGGTTCGAATCCCCTTGGGGGTACCACCCACTCGAGATGGGGTCGATCGGGCACGCGCGATGCGGCGCCTCGTCGATCGGCGCGGTACGATCGGTCGCGCATGAGTCCCACCTTTCGCGGCGGCGAGATCCTCGGCATCCGCATCCCGACCGTGTTCGTGGAGAACGACGCCACCCGGTGTGCCGGCTGCGGCGAGCCGATCGTCGGCACGCCCTTCCGGGTGACTTTGCTTGACATCGTTCCGGGCGAGGCTGCGCCAAGCTGGGCGATCGGCGCCGCGATCAATCCGGGACCTCACCAGTTCCATGCGGTGGCCGAGCATTTCCGCAGCTGGGCGCGCCGTCGCGACTACCTGTTCTGCCGCCTCTCCGACGTGCGCGAGATCATGCGGCCGATCGCCGTCCCAGGGGAGCGCCCGCGCTGGGGTCTCTGCGACGGCAACCATCGAGACGCGCACGAGCTCGTGCCCGCCTGACGTCCCGCCGGCCGACGCCGGCTCAGAAGGACCTGATCGACCGTGGCCGTATTGCTCCCGGGACTGACATCGCTCCTCGCCATCGTGTTCAGCCTGGCGTTGCTCGACCAGTGGCTCCGGCGCCGACGTGCCTACCAGCTGGTCTGGGCGATCGGGATGCTGTTCTTCGGCGTCGCCGCCGGCTGCGAGTCGCTGGCAGCCGCGGGCGGCTGGAACGAGACGCTGTACCGCACTTGGTACTTGACCGGTGCCGTGTGGACTGCGGGCTGGCTCGGCCTTGGGACCGCGTTCCTGCTCGGCAGGACCCGCTTCGGGTATGCGTTCGCGGTCTGCCTCTTCCTGGCGGGGCTGTTCACCTTCCTCACCCCCCGCCGCTTTCCGGGTGAGTACGCCGACGCCGGAACGACGCCCGTCCTCTACTTCATCGGCGCCGGCATCCTCGCGCTGGCGATCGCCATCGAGACCTATTTCCAGAACGAGCGCTGGCCGATGATGGCGGCTGGCGCGGTGATCGGCGCCTCCCTCGTGAGCGTCGTGCTGATGCTCAGCACGGCACTCCCGCCGCCCGGATATGCGCTCGATCCCAACACCGGCGTGCCGGTCGCGACGCTGCTGCCCGGCAGCCTGCGGCTGCTCACGCCGTTCCTCAACGTGACCGGCGCCTTTGCGCTCGTGCTCGGCGCCCTCTTCTCAGCCTACGTGTTCATGCCCAAGCGGCGCGTTCTCGACTACTCGCTCGACGCCGGCCAATCGGGCGACAGCTTCCTGTTCAACCTGTTCATCGCTCCCATCGCCATCACCGCCAACTTCCTGGCCTCGCTACCGGGCGCGGTGGCCGACCTTGTCCGCGGCCGGCTCCACAGCCGCGTCCCGGCCACGCTGCTGCTCGCGGTCGGCGCGTTCATCCCGACCGTTACCGACAGCCTCAACCGCTTCGGCTCGACGGAGCTGTTCCAGGTCGGCAAGTTCCTCGGCGTGGTGCTCCTTTTCGCGGGGTTCCTCGTCTCGATCGAGGTCTTCCGCGAGATCCGCGTTCCCTTCACCTCGATCGTGCTGCGCGGCGGGCGACGGGAGCACCCGGCATCCACCATTTCGGACGCTCCGGGGATGGCCGCGGCCCACGGCGACCACTGAGGATCGGCGGGCCTCGCCATGAGGGTCGACCACCGGCTGCTGCGAGCAGGCGTGTTCCTGGTCCTGCTCGGCGTACCGGCATTGCTGGTCCAGCTCGATGCGCTCGATCCGGATGCGCTCGGCATCGCGCCGCGGCTGTGGCCGGTGATCCTGATCGCGATCGGCGTCGGGTTGCTGCTCCGGTTGACGCCACTGGCATCGCTCGGTGGGATCCTGGTCGCGGCGACCCTCGGGCTCCTCGCGGGAACGGCGATCGCGTCGGGCGGCTCGTTTCTTGGCGGCTGCAGCGGCGGTGGCGGCGACCAGATCGCTGGCACATCTACCGACC
>JACDBP010000136.1 GCA_013694835.1 Chloroflexota bacterium | reverse complement strand
GGGGCACCCCACGCAGGGGTGCCCCGTCCCGTTACCAACGGCGGAGCAACCTGACCCATGGCTCGCTACGTCATCCGGCGCTTGTTACTCACGGTGCCGGTCCTGATCGGGATCGTGCTGCTCGTGTTCGTGGTGGCTCGCGTGCTGCCAGGAGATCCATGCCGGGTCCTGCTGGGCGAGCGGGCGACGGCGGCACAGTGCCGTGACTTCAACCAGCGGAATGGCTATGACCAGCCGCTTCCCACCCAACTGGGCAGCTACGTCGCAGCCGTCGCTCGCGGTGACCTTGGGCACTCGTTGACGACGGGCAAGCCGGTCGCCGAGCTCCTCGTTCAGCGGCTTCCGGTGACCGTCGAGCTGACCTTCTACGCACTCCTGTTCGCGGTCGTGGTCGGTATCCCACTCGGCATGGTTGCCGCATACCGCCGCAACTCCCCGGCCGACGTCGGCACCATGATCTTCGCCAACCTCGGTGTCTCTGTGCCGGTCTTCGTCCTGGGGATGTTCCTCGCATTCATCTTCGCCCTCGTGCTCAAGGACACGCCGCTCCAGCTGCCGTCGAGCGGGCGCATCGCGCCCGGCCAGAGCGTCATGCCACTTGCCCAGCGCTGGGGCGTCCAGGATCTCTCGGGAGGGCCGCGAGTCCTGCTCGACTTCATCTCCAACATCTACACGCTGAACGCCCTCATCACGTTCCAGTGGTCGCTGCTCGTCGACCTGTTGCGGCACATGGTGTTGCCGGCCATCGCCCTCGGGACCATCCCGCTCGCGGTCATCGCCCGCATCACCCGTTCGAGCCTGCTCGAGGTGCTCGGCCAGGACTATGTGCGCACGGCCCATGCCAAGGGGCTCGGCAAACGGATGGTGATGACCCGTCACGCGCTCCGCAACGCGATGCTGCCGGTCATCACTGTCATCGGCCTGTCGCTCGGTGGGCTTCTTGGAGGCGCAGTGCTGACGGAGACCATCTTCGGGTTGGCCGGTGTGGGGCTGACGGTGTACGAATCGATCGGCGCCCGCGACTACGTGGTGATCCAGGGTTTCACGCTCATCATCGCTGTCGGCTACATGCTCGTGAACCTGCTGGTCGACGTCTCCTATGCCTATCTCGACCCGCGGATCCGTCTGACATGATCGCGGCATGAGCGTCATCACGCCGACGGTGCCGGAATCGACACCGGAGCTTACCGCCGGCAGTGCCGCCGCTGACCATGTGCCGAGTGTCTGGCGCGATGCACTTCGCAACCTGCTCCGCCAGCGGATCGCCGTGGTCGGTCTGATCATCCTCGGAGCGCTCATCCTCACGGCGATCTTTGCCGACCAGATCGCGCCATACGACCCGAACCAGGTGCTGTTGAGCACGGAGCGGGGCATCAAGCGCCTGTCCCCCCCGTGCATCCACGTCCTCGGCTGCGCGGCGGACCGGCCAGAGCACTTCATGGGCGTCGACGGCAACGGTCGCGACGAGTTCAGCCGCATCGTCCATGGCTCGCGGATCTCACTCCAGGTCGGCATCCTGACGGTCGGCTTCGCGATCCTCATCGGGGCGCTCATCGGCGCCGTGGCCGGCTTCGCCGGTGGCTGGACCGACAACGTCCTGATGCGGATCATGGATGTCTTTCTCGTCTTCCCGGCGCTGTTGTTGGCGATCGCGATCGTGACAGTGCTCGGCAAGAGCCTCGTCAACGCGCAGCTCGCGGTCGGCATCGTTGCCATCCCCATCTTCGCTCGTGTGATGCGCGCCTCGGTGCTCGCGAATCGGGAACAGGACTACGTGACGGCGGCACGAGCACTCGGGGAGTCCTCGATCGGACTGCTATTCCGGCGCATCATCCCGAACTCGCTGACAGCCCTCATCGTCCAGGGCACGCTCGGTATCGGCGCTGCGGTGCTCGAGGTCGCGGCACTCTCGTTCCTGGGCATCGGCGCCCAGCCGCCGTTGGCCGAGTGGGGCTCGATGGTCGGTCTCGACCGCGGCCAGCTGTTCATCGCACCGCATCTCATCTTCTTCCCCGGGATGGCGCTGGCGCTCACGGTCCTCGGTTTCAATCTGCTCGGTGATGGATTGCGGGACGCGCTCGATCCGAGGCTGAACCGATGACCGTTGAGCGCGGCACCGACGAAGGCGCGATCCTCGACCAGAGCACGGTCAGCGACGAGGCGCTTGCGGCAGCGGACCTGGACCAGACAGCCATCATCGACCTGGTGCCGCGATCGCAGGAACGGCATGGCGGCGGCGGGCGGCTGCTGGACGTGAGAGGGCTACGGACTTCGTTCTACACCCGCCACGGCGTGGTGCAGGCCGTGACCGGCGTCGACTTCCACGTCGAGAAGGGCGAGATTATGGGCCTGGTCGGCGAGTCCGGCTGTGGCAAGAGCGTGACCTCCCTGTCGATCCTGGGGCTGGTCTCGTCGCCCGGCAGGGTCGAGGCGGGCGAGGTGCTCTTCGACGGCCAGGATCTGTTGAAGCTCGACGACCGGCAGATGCGCAAGCTGCGCGGCGATCGGATCTCGATGATCTTCCAACAGCCGCAGTCGTCGCTGAACCCGGTGATGGACGTCGGCCTCCAGCTCGGCGAGGTCCTCGAGGTCCACCGCAACATGAAGCGCAAGGTCGCCCGATCGCGTGCCGTGGACCTGCTCCGGATGGTCGGCATCCCCGATCCCAAACGCCGCGTCGATTCCTACCCCCATGAGATGTCGGGCGGCATGGCGCAGCGGGTGATGATCGCCATGGCGCTCGCGTGCGAGCCCGAGCTGCTCATCGCTGACGAGCCGACGACCGCCCTCGACGTCACCATCCAGGCCCAGATCCTGGACCTCATGCGCGTCCTCCAGCGAGAGACCGGTACGGCCATCGTGCTCATCACCCACGACCTCGGGGTGGTCGCCGAGATGTGCGACCGAGTGGCGGTCATGTACGCCGGCGAGATCGTCGAGCAGACCGATGTCCGCACGCTCTTTCGCGCTCCGAAGCACCCATACACCCAGGGGCTGATCGGCTCCATCCCGATCCTCGGTCAACTCAAGGACGAGCTGACGACGATCCCGGGGAACGTGCCGAACCTGATCTCGCTCCCGAACGGCTGCCGGTTCGCGGAGCGGTGCATCCCGCGGGTCGATCACGGCAACGTCCTGGCGCCCGAGCGACACCCTGAGCTGCGGCCGGTCGCAGCGGGCCACGACGTCCGATGCTGGCTCTACCACCAGGTGGACGGGTCGTCGCGTCCCGACCTCGACGACTATCCGGATGCCGAGGCCCTCGCCCTCACGGGCGGCCAGACGTTGGCAGGCACGCGAGCATGACCATCGCGCACCTGCGGACCGAGGTCCGCGCCCCCGCCACGGGCGTGACGGAGACGCCACTCGTCGAGATGCGCGACCTCGTCAAGGTCTTCCCCATCAAGGCCGGCGTCCTCCAGCGGACGATGGCGGAGGTGCGCGCTGTCGACGGGGTGAACCTGCGCATCCATCGCGGGGAAGCACTCGGGCTCGTCGGAGAGTCGGGTTGTGGCAAGACGACCGTGGGACGCCTGCTGCTTCGCCTGATCGACCCGACGGCAGGGCAGATCCTGTTCGAGGGGGAGGACATCGCAAAGCTCTCCGGCCACGACCTCCGGCCCTATCGACGCCGAGCGCAGATCATCTTCCAGGATCCATATGCCTCGCTGGACCCGCGGTCGGCGATCGGCGACAGCATCGGTGACGGCCTGCGCATCCACGGCATGAGCGATGCGAAGCAGCGGCGTGCTCGCGTGGCGCGGATGATGGACCTGGTAGGGCTGCAGCCGTACCAGGCGCGACGGTACCCGCACGAATTCTCCGGTGGTCAACGCCAGCGCATCGGCATCGCCAGGGCGCTCATCCTGGAGCCGGACCTTGTGGTCTGTGACGAGCCTGTCTCAGCCCTCGACGTCTCGATCCAGGCGCAGGTCCTGAACCTTCTGCGGTCGCTCCAGAAGGAGCTCGGGCTGACCTACCTGTTCATCGCCCACAACATGGGCGTCGTCGAGCACATCAGCGACCGCGTGGCGGTGATGTACCTCGGCCGTGTGGCCGAGCAGTCGACACGCGAGACGATGTACCGCGATCCGCGCCACCCGTATACACAGGCGCTGATGTCGGCCATCCCCATCGCCGACCCGGAGATGCGCCGGAAGCGGGTCATCCTGCGGGGTGATGTGCCGAGTCCCGTGAACCCCCCGTCGGGTTGCAACTTCCACCCGCGCTGCTGGCTTCGCGAGCAACTGGACGAACCCGCGATCTGCGCCTCCGACGTGCCGCAGCTCCGGGAGATCGGCGAGGGGCATCGCGCGGCCTGCCATTTTACCGAAGAGGCCCGACAGGGACCCGGGCCGGTCGCCTGATCCGGTGCCACGAACGGGTCGCGGGCTAGCCC
>JACDBP010000124.1 GCA_013694835.1 Chloroflexota bacterium | reverse complement strand
GGACACGCTTGAGCGTGTCCAGATCCTGCGCGACCTGCGGCTCGGGGTGTACGACGCGCTGGTCGGCATCAACCTCCTGCGAGAGGGGATCGATCTGCCCGAGGTCACGCTGGTGGCGATCCTCGACGCGGACAAGGAGGGTTTCCTCCGCTCGACGTGGTCGCTCATCCAGGTCATCGGGCGGGCAGCGCGGAACACCGAGGGGCAAGTCGTCATGTACGCCGACGTGATGACGGAGTCGATGAAGGCCGCCATCGACGAGACCAACCGGCGCCGCGCGAAGCAGATCGCCTACAACACCGAGCACGGCATCGAGCCCAGGACGATCATCAAGGAGATCCGCGACATCAACGACCGGCTGCGGGCGGTGGCCGAGGCGCCTGGCGCATACGCCACCGGCCGCGGCGGCCAGCAGGAGCTGACCGAGATGTCCAAGGAGCAGATCGCGAAGATGGTGGCACAGCTCGAGGCGGAGATGCGCAACGCGGCGAAGCAGCTCGAGTTCGAGCGAGCGGCCGCCATCCGTGACCAGATCCAGACGATACGGCTGCGGGTGCTGGAGGAGGACGCCTCGGTGACCGTGGGTCGCGCGGCGGAACGAGCGGCGGCCGGACGCGGTGGGGGAGGGCCGGCGATGACCGGCGGTGTCTCGGCGGGCGGTGCCTCGCGCGCGGCCGAGGGTTCGGAGACGCACCGTGGCGAGGCACTCGTCAAGCCCTCGGAGCGGATGGCCGCGATGAAGGCAGGCGACCGACGCGGACGACGGCTCGGCACGGCCGATGCGGACGCGCCGCCGGGCCTCGAGGTGACGTCGGTCACCGTGCTCGATGCCGGCGACGAGCCCGGCGACGCCCTGGACGGGCATCCGGACCACGAAGCGGGCGAGGACGAGCTCGGCACCGCCAGCGACTGGCTGCCGGGCATCCGCGACGAGCACGAGGGTGACGACGCCGGTTGGATGGCGCGCTGGCTGGAGAAGCCCACCTGGGACCGCAGCGTTACTCCCAACGTCATCAAGCGCACCGGCACCCGGCCCCGACAGCGACGCTAGGCCGGGACCAGACTCAGGGGCGACCCGCGGTGGGCTCGGCCAGCACGATCGGTTGGTCCTCCTCGCCGAGGACGTGCACCCGTTCGTGCGCCGGACGCCGCGCCTCCAGCCGCCGCGAGAACCGTGACAGCGGATAGTTGATCGCGAAGAAGATGCAGGCGATCACGAAGTACGTCTCGAGGAGCACGCTGCCGACCTGCTGGCTGTAGAAGTTCACGAACGCCCGGCCCTGGCTGAGCACCTCTGGGGCGGCCAGGATGAAGAGCAGCGACGTGTCCTTGATGAGCGTGATCAGCTGTGACACGAGCGCCGGCGTCATTCGCGCCAACGCTTGCGGCAGGACCACGGCTCGCATCGTCTGGATGTAGCTCAGGCCGAGCGATCGGGCCGCCTCACTCTCACCGCGTGCGATCGACGCGATGCCCGCCCGCACGATCTCGCCGATGACGGCGCTGTTGTAGATGGTCAGCCCGATGATCCCCGCGATAGCGGGGTCGCGGCTGCCGCCGGCCCGCAGAAGCCCGAAGAAGACGACCAGCAGGATCGTCAGGATCGGTGTGGCGCGCGCCAGCTCCATGGGGATCGCGACACTCCAGCCGGCGCGTCCCGGGAGTGCAGCCCGCAGCACGCCAAGGACGAGCCCGAAGCCCATGCTGAGCAGGAGCGCGGCACCCGCGACACCCAGCGTGACCAGGAGTCCCTCGCCCAGGAATCGCCAGGTCGAAAGCTCGAGGAACGGCTGCCACTTGCGGCCGTCGATTCGCCCCGTCAGGAACAGCAGCGCGACGAAGGCCACGACGATCGCCGCCGCGATGAGCGTGCCCCGACCCGACGCGTGCCGCCGAGCCGCCGCGAACGCCGTCATCGGGCGTACGCCAATCGCCGCTCGATCCTGCCCACGAGCCACGCGAGAGGGATCGTCATCGTCCAGTAACCCAGGACGGCGAGGTAGTACCACTCGAACTGGAGTGTCCGCGACTCCAGGACCCCAGCCGCCTTGAGCATCTCGTTGGCGGCGATGCCGCTCGCGATGGCGGTGTTCTTGACCAGGGCGATCGAGAGGTTGCCGAGCGGCGGGATGACCGTTCGGATGGCCTGTGGCAGCACGACGAAGCGGATCGCCTCGAGCTGGCTGAGCCCGAGGCCGCGGGCGGCCTCCATCTGCCGAAGGTCGACCGAGAGGATGCCGGACCGTACCGCCTCGCTCACATACGAGGCGGTGTAGATGCTCAGCCCGATGAGTGCGGCAACGAATGCGTCACGCGTGATGTTCAGGTTCGCTGGTGCGAGCAGCACCGCCAGGAACAGCAGCTGCACCAGCAGCGGCGTGTTGCGGAAGAACTCCACGTAGCCACGCGTCAGGGCCTCCAGCACCGCCCCGCCCCAGACGCGCAGGCAGGCGACGATCGTGCCGAGGACCAGCGACAGGACGATCGCGCCGATGCTCAGCTGGAGCGTCGTGAGGTAGCCCTGGGCGAAGAGCGCGGCGTTCTCGTCCAGCGGCAGGAGGTTCACGGGTGCGACCGCCGCGCGGACGTGACGACGCCCCGGCCGCAGAAGACCAGGGCGCCGTCGGATGACATCGTCAGCTCACGACGCGGCCACCGGGACCGTGCCGTCCTCAGCTGGCGGGCGGGAGCTTCGGCTCCTTCTTCGTGTACTTGCCGATGTTCTTCTCCCACAGCGCCTTGAAGCGGCCGTCGGCGTCCATCGCGGCGAGCTCGTCGTCGACCAGCTTCTTCAGCTCCGTGCTGTCCTTCTTCATGCCGATGCCGTAATTCTCGGTCGTGAAGGGCTCGCCCTTGAGCTCCGTATCGGGGTAGGCGTTGATGAGGCCGAACAGGATCACGTCGTCCGTCGAGACGGCGTCGCAGCGGCCGTCGCTGAGCGCCTGACCCGCCTCGGTGTAGGTCTTGAAGAGGACGAGCTTCGCCTGGGCCGCCTTCTCGCGGACGTTCTTCTCCGAGGTCGAGCCCTCGGCGGAGCAGACGTTCTTGCCGTTGAGATCATCCACCTTGGTAACGGCCGTGTTGCTGATCTTGGCGAGGATCGACTGGCCGGCGACGTAGTACGGGCGGCTGAAGTCGATTTGCTTCTTCCGGTCGTCGTTGATGGTGAACGTGCTGATGACGAGGTCGACGCGGCGCTCGTTGAGGAACGGGATGCGGTTGGCGCTGACCGCTTCGATCAGCTCCGCCTCGACCCCGATCTTCTTGGCGATCTCACGGCAGATGTCGGCGTCGAAGCCTTCGATCTGGCTGTTCGTCGGGTTCTTGAACCCGAAACCGACGACGTCGAACTTCACGCCGCACGTCAGCCTTCCCTTCTCCTTGATCGACGCCGGTGTCGAGTTGCCGGGCACCGGGCTCGGGCTGGGCGTCGCCGAGGCGCTGCCGCCGGGCGAGGCACTTCCTCCGGCCGTTGGTGCCGGCGAGCTGCCACCAGCGCTACAGGCTGCCACTGCGAACAGCATCGTCAGGATCGTCGCGATCCGCTTCATGGATCCTCCTCCATCCTTGGCAGCACCGACCGTCGGCGCTGTCCCCTGGCACCGTCAGTGACGCAGGATAGTGTTCAGGAAGCGCTTGGTGCGCTCCTCCTCGGGGGCGTTGAAGAACCGGTCCGGCGAGGCTTGCTCCACGATCTCGCCGCGGTCCATGAAGATGACCCGGTCCGCGACCTCGCGTGCGAAGCCCA
>JACDBP010000123.1 GCA_013694835.1 Chloroflexota bacterium | reverse complement strand
TCCCGCAGGAGGGCGACTCGGGCATCTCGGCGGAGGACCAGCGCAAGGTCCCGCCGCTGGATCCGAAGCTGGCGAGGCTCGCCGCTGATCAGCTGAGAGCCGACATGCGCCGTTTCCCGAGCTCGGGTAGCCCGACGCGGCCCGGCCAGGGCAACCTGCCGTCCAGCGGCGAGACCGTCTACGGCGTGCCGTCGAAGAGCCAGCTCCTCGAGTTCCCGGGTGCCCCGCCGGAGCGCAAGGCCGGCATCACCTGGCTGTCGTGGCCGGTCCCCGGCGGGCGGATCACGCAGCTCTACACCACCCATCACCACGGGCTGGATATCGCCGGTCGCGCTGGTTCGCTCATCAAGACGGTGGCGGCAGGACGGGTCGCCTGGTCTGGCTGGCGGACCAATGGCGGCGGATACCAGGTCTGGGTTCGCCATTCAGCCGGCGTGTACTCGGCCTACTACCACATGTCCGAGCTGTTGGTCCGCCCGGGCCAGTGGGTGCCGCGCGGCAAGGCGGTCGGCATCATCGGGAGCACGGGCTACTCGTCCGGCACGCACCTCCACCTGGAGCTGTGGCGCAACGGCGTGCCGGGTACGGCCGACCGCCGCGTGAACCCCTTGCGGTACGCCAAGCCCTGACATCGCGGCCGGTCGCGTGCGGGTCGTGGGGCTCGATCGTGCCCTGCTAGCATCGGTCGGTGTTCCTCGATCGAGCCTCCATCACCGTACGCGCCGGCAACGGCGGCAACGGCGCCGCGACGTTCAGGCGGGAGGCCCACGTTCCCCGCGGCGGCCCGGATGGTGGCGACGGCGGACGCGGTGGTTCGGTCCATCTGAGGGTCGATCCGGGCGAGACGATGCTCATCGATTACCGCTTCCGGCACCACTTCAAGGCAGGCTCGGGCGGTTCCGGCAGCGGGTCGCGACGCCACGGCAAGGCAGGCATCGACCTGGAGCTGGCGGTCCCACCGGGGACCGGCGTCTTCGATGAGGCGACGGGCGACCTGATCGCCGACCTCGTTGCACCCGGCCAGCGGGTGATGGTCGCCCGTGGCGGGCGCGGCGGGCTCGGCAACACGCACTTCGCGACCTCAACCCACCAGACGCCGAAGCATGCCCAGAAGGGTGAGGCAGGTGAGGAGCGCCGCCTTCGGCTCGAATTGCGTCTGATCGCCGACATCGGGCTCGTGGGACTCCCCAATGCCGGCAAGTCGACGCTGCTGGCAGCACTCACGGCTGCGAACCCAAGGATCGCCGACTATCCGTTCACGACGCTGGAGCCCAACCTCGGCGTTCTCGAGCTTGCGGCGATCGATCCAGACGATCCGCGCCGACCGACGATCGCCGACGTGCCCGGGCTCATCGAGGGTGCCAGCTCCGGCGCGGGCCTGGGACACGCCTTCCTGCGTCATGTGGAGCGCACTCGGCTGCTGCTCCACGTCGTCGACCTCGCTGGTCGGGACCCGGAAGCGGACCATGCGCTGATCCGCGACGAGCTGCGGCTCCACGATCCGTTGCTCCTCGAGAAACCGCTCCTGGTCGTCGCCAACAAGCTTGACCTGCCGGACGCCATCGCGCGCCTCGCGACGTTCCGCCGCGGGCGCGCCGCGGAGGGCCTGGAGGTCGTGGCCGTCTCCGCCGCTGACGGCGAAGGCATCGACGAGCTCATCCAAGCGCTGCGCCGGACGTTGCCGAGTGCCGAGGAGATGGCGGAGCCGCCGGAGCCGACCGGGGTGGTCGTCCATCGCTTCGACTCGGCGGGGGAGGGCTTCTCGGTGGTGCGCGAAGACGATGCCTTCCGGGTGCGTGGCCGGCGGATCGAGCGCGTCGCCGCGCAGACCGACTTCGCCGTCGATGAGTCCGCAGAGCGCTTCCAGCGCGACCTTGTCCGCTTCGGCGTCGACCGCGAGCTGCGGCGGGCCGGCGTCACCTCGGGCGACACGGTCCGCATCGGCTCGTTCGAGCTGGAGTGGGACGACGAGCGGTGGATCTGACGGCATCACCTCCAGCGCGGTGGGCCATCCTGGGTGGCACGTTCGACCCGATCCACGACGCCCACCTGGCGATCGCCGAGCAGGCGCGACACGAGCTGGGCGTGGCCGGCGTGGTCTTCGTGCCGGCGAGACTGCCGCCGCACAAGCTCGGCCAGTCCGTGACGGATGCGGCCCACCGGCTGCGGATGGTGCAGCTGGCCGTCGCCGAACACCCGGCCTTCCGCGTCGATGATCTGGAGCTGCGTCGTTCAGGGCCCAGCTACACGGTCGACACGGCCGAGGAGCTGGCGCCACGGTTGGGACCCGAGCCGTGGTTCATCCTGAGCGTGGAGACGCTTCGGCTGCTGCCGGCGTGGCACCGCCCCCACCGCCTCCTGGAGCTGGTTCGGATGGCAGTCGTCCCAAGGGCCGGCGTGGAACCTCCCGACGGAGCCTGGTACAGCACGTACTTCCCCGGGCGGGAGGGCCGCTTCCGCGTGCTGCAGGGGCCGCGGCTGCCGCACGCATCGAGCGAGATCCGGAGGCTCGTGGCGGACGGGCGTCCGATCGATCACCTGGTCTCCCGGGCGGTCGAGCGATACATCCGGGAACATGGACTCTACGGTCCTGCCATCGGCGAGGCCGTTGAC
>JACDBP010000111.1 GCA_013694835.1 Chloroflexota bacterium | reverse complement strand
GATCGGTGGCGCCGGAGGAACCGATCGCCGCTCCGGCGACCGCCCCCATGGCGAGAGCGCTGGCCAGCACGACCGCCGCGAGGCGAACGCGCGAGACCTTGAGGAAGCTGAGCACCGGCGACTGATCCTGGCTGCTCGCGCCGCCGATCTGGCGTGCCTCGCGGACCAGCCGGTTGTTGCGCGCCTCGGCGACCAGGTCGGCCCGGTGTGCCTTGGCGAGCATCTCGAGAGTGGTGGGATGGAGCTGGTTCATCTCGGACCTCCTTCTGTCCACCGGACGGCGGACTTCGTTGGTCGAGATGTTCGGTCCTGAGCCTCACCTGGTGGCATCGAACCGCTGACGTCGCTGCGGTCGATCGAGCGTCTGGACACGAGTCGGCCCGAGGTCGCCGCATCTGTCAGCGGAGCGACACCCGGGCCGGGGTATCTCGAGGATGAGCGGACCCGTCAGCGCTTGTCGCGGTTCGGGCGAGCCTCCTTCGCGCGCTGGTTGTTGCGTGCCTCGCGCTGGAGCTCCGCCGAGCGCGTGCGGGCCAGGCGCAGCGCGGTCTCGGGGTCCATGAACATCGAGTGGCCTTCGGTGTCATCACCCGTGTCCTTGCCGGTTCGCTCGGCCTGGTCGTCGGGAGCGACGCTGCGCTCCTCCGTGTCCTTGTTCGAGGTCATGTCCTGCTCCCATCATCGCCGTGGCGAGGTCGACCGGCCGGGCGGCCGAGCGCACCCCGAGACAGCCTCGCGCTTCGACTCCCGTGCGTCAACGTTCGAGGCGACGTGGCAGCTGTAAAGTCGCCGACACCACCTCACCCGGACGGGCCGAATCTCGAGGGGCCATGACCGTTCTCGGTGCCTACCGTCGCCTGCTCGGCAATCGCCCCCTGTCGCGGCTGCTGCTGGGCGAGTTCGTCTCGTCCATCGGTGACTGGCTCTATCTCGTCGCCCTGCTGATCGTGATCTACGACCGCGGCGCGACGATCGCAGTGCTCGGCATCGTCGGTGCGGCGCGCGTGCTGCCGTACATCTTCCTGTCCATCCCGGCCGGCATCGTCGCCGACCGTTTCGACCGCCGGCTGGTGCTCCTCGTCACCGACCTTGCCCGCGCCGCGGTGATGGTGGTGCTCGCCTACCTCGTCGCCACGGAAGGCTCGCTGCTGGCGATCATCGCCCTGACCATCCTCGCGACGTGTTTCTCGGCGTTCTTCGGCCCCGCCATCGGCTCGTACCTGCCATCGCTCGTGCGAGACGAGAGCGAGCTCGGCCCGGCGAACAGCGCCTACGCCAGCCTCGACAACCTCGCCTTCATCATCGGCCCGGCCATCGCCGGTCTGCTCATCGCCACCGGCGGCCTGGCACTCGCGTTCCTGCTGAATGCGCTGACCTTCGCGTTCGTGGCGGTGATGCTCTGGTTCCTGCCGCCATCGCGTGCCGGCGCCGGGTCAACGGTCGGCGACGCCCTCCCGGAGGCCACGACCAGCGCGGCGGACGGCGGCCCGGCGCGGCCCTCCTCGTTGCGCGCCGTGCTGCGCGACCCGAGGGTGGCTCGGCCACTTGCCGGTCTGGCCCTGGTCCAGATGGCCGGCGGCTTCGCGTTCGGCGGCCTCGGGGTACTGACGGTGGTCATCGCCGTCGACGTGCTCCAGGCCGGGGAGCAGGGGACGGGAGCGCTCAACGCGGCGATCGGTGTCGGCGGGCTGTTGGGGGCACTCGCCTCCGGCGCCCTGGTCCTGCGCCGACGCCTGGGGCCGCCACTGCTGGCCGGGGGGGTGCTGCTCGGCCTCGGACTGGTCGTCCTCGGTGCGACCCAGGCGGCAGCCGTGGCGCTGGCCGCCATGAGCGTCGCCGCGATCGGCATCGGATTGGTCGAGATCGTCGCCACGACGCTCTTCCAGCGCGTCGTTCCCGACCAGGCGCGAGGCCGAGTGCTGGGCGCCCTGGAGACCGTCTCGGTGACCGTGTACGCCGCCGGGTCGCTATTGGTGCCGGTGCTGGCGGGCATCGCCGGCGTCGGTGCGGTGCTGGTCGGCTGCGGCATCGTGGTGGTCGCGGCCACGGTGCTGGGCTTGCTGGTCATCGGCCGTCCCGCGACGACGACGTCCGGCATCGACCCCTTCCGCGCGAGGCTGGGACAGTCCGAGCTGTTCGCAGGCCTGCCCGCGGCGCGCCTGGAAGCCGCGATGCGCGCCCTCCACGTCGTCGAGGCGCCGATTGGTCACGTCATCATCCGCCAGGGCGACCCGGCGGACCGCTTCTACCTCATCGCGAACGGCAGCGTGGACGTGACGCAGACCGACGAGCAGGGCGCCCCCCGGCAGCTGCGAACCATGGGCCCGGGTTCCGTCTTCGGCGAGATCGGCCTACTGACGGGTGCACCACGGTCGGCGACGGTCACGGCGGGGCAGGCGACGACCCTCCTGGCGCTCGACGGCGACGACTTCCTGGAGCTGGTGGGTGCCGGGCCGGGCTTGACGTCGCGGCTGCTGGACCTTCATCGTGGCGCTCCGACCCCAGCAAGGTGAAGCGCTCGTGACCGGGAGAGGAGGGGCGTGGACGAAGCGTTCGCGGTCGACAGCCTGCGGAGATGCGCCCTGTTCGCGCACGTCGACGGGCCAGCGCTGCAGGTCGTCACCCGTGGTCTCCGCCGGCGCAGGTTCCGCCGCAACGAGGTCATCTTCCACCAGGGCGACATCGGCGATTCGCTCCACATCGTGGCGAGCGGCGCCCTGAAGATCGTGCTGCCGTCGTCGGAGGGTGACGAGGCGATCATCGCCACCCTGCGCCCCGGCGACTTCTTCGGCGAGCTGGCGCTGCTCGACGGCGCCCCCCGATCCGCCACGGCGACCGCGCTCGAGCCGAGCGAGACCTTCATGCTGCCGCGCGACGCGTTCCTGGAGCTGCTGGCACGTGACGGGGGCCTCCGGGCAGCGCTGCTGCAGGGCCTGGCCGGCGAGCTCCGGCGCCTCACCGGACACGTAGAGGAGCTTCACTTCCTGGATCTTGCGGGCCGGCTGGCGATGCGACTGACCAGGCTGGCGACCGAGGCGCATCCGGGTGCCCGCGGGGAGGTGCGACTGGACTGGCCGTACACCCAGACGGACCTCGCGGCGATGATCGGCGGCACCCGCCAGAGCGTGAACAAACTGCTGAGCGGCCTGGTGGAGGACGACCTGCTCCGCATCGAACGCGACACGCTGATCATCAGGGACGTCACGCAGCTCGCGCGGCGCGGGGAGCGATGACAGGACGCCTCGGAGGAAGTGTCATGCAGACGACAGCCGAGGTGTCGACTGGACGCTTGGCCGATGTCCGGTCGCCGTCCATCGTGGCGGCATCCTGGCCGGACGGGCCTGTGGGAGATGGCTAGCCGGAGGTGGTATGGACGACAGCAGGTGGAAACCAACAGGGGAATCGGTGGGAGCG
>JACDBP010000107.1 GCA_013694835.1 Chloroflexota bacterium | reverse complement strand
GGCACGCGACCGTCCGATCGCCTCGCTGGCATCCACGATGCTACCGCTGTTCGTGCCGGCGACGGCGCCTCAGTCCTCTTCCTGGAACACGACCTCGCGTCGCTGGCGGATCGAGGGCAGCACCGCGATGATCAGCGCGATGGCTGCCGCCACCAGGAGTGCCAGCGAGATCGGCCGTGTCAGGAACGTCGTGGGGTCGCCACGGGAGATGATCATTGCCCGCCGGAGATGCTCCTCCAGCAGCGGACCCAGGACGAAGCCCAGCAGCAGCGGCGCGGGTTCGCAGCCCAGCTTCACCAGGACGTAGCCCAGCAGTCCGAAGAACGCGATGGCGAAGACGTGGAAGGCGTTCTGGTACAGCGCGAAGACGCCGATGACGGCGAACGCGACGATGGCCGGGAAGAGGACGTGGTACGGGATCGTGAGCAGCTTCACCCATATGCCGATCAGCGGCAGGTTGAGCATCACGAGCAGCAGGTTCCCGATCAGGAACGAGACGACCAGTCCCCAAAACAGCTCCGGCTCGGTGTTGATCACGTTGGGCCCCGGGATGATGCCCTGGATGATGAAGGCACCGAGCATCAGCGCCATGACCGGGTGCGCCGGCAGCCCGAGCGTGAGCAGCGGGATGAACGAGGTCTGCGCGGCCGCGTTGTTCGCCGATTCCGGGGCGGCCACGCCCTCGATCGCCCCGTGGCCGAACGTCTCCGGGTGCTTTGAGACACGCTTCTCCAGGGAGTACGAGGCGAACGCGGCCAGGATGTGTCTGCCACCCGGTAGCACGCCCAGCACCGAGCCGAGGGCCGTTCCTCGCACCACCGGCGCTACGATCCGGCGGACGTCCTCGCGGGTGAGCCAGAGGTTCTTGACCGCCGTGACGGTGACCGTCCGTGTCTTCTCGTCCTCCAGGTTGCGCAGGATCTCCGCGATGCCGAAGACGCCGACCGCGACGGACACGAAGTTGAGTCCCCCGAAGAGCTCGCGGATACCGAACGTGAACCGCGGCGTGGCGGTAAAGGCGTCCTGCCCGACGCTGCCCAGCAGGAGGCCGAGCACGATCATCGCGAGCGCCTTGAGGGTCGAGCCGTGGGCGAGCGCGATCGAGGCGATCAACCCCAGCACGACGAGCGAGAAGTACTCCGCGGACCCGAACCGGAGCGCCACCGCGGCCAGCGGCGGCGCGAAGAGCACTAGCACGAACGTGCCGACCGTGCCGGCGAAGAACGAGCCCAGCGCCGCCGTCGCGAGCGCCGCGCCGGCTCTCCCCTGGAGCGCCATCTGGTGGCCATCGATGGCGGTCACCGCCGACGACGATTCCCCGGGCAGGTTGATGAGGATCGCCGTCGTCGATCCGCCGTACTGCGCGCCGTAGTAGATGCCGGCGAGCATGATCAGCGAGGTGACCGGCTCCAGGCCGAACGTGATCGGCAGGAGCATCGCGATGGTCGCGGTAGGCCCGATGCCGGGCAGCACGCCGACGAGCGTGCCGAGCACCACGCCGATGAAGCACCAGACCAGGTTCTCCGGCTGGAGCGCCGTCGCCAGGCCGAGCTCGAGGTTCGCAAGGACGTCCATCTCCTAGGGGACCCCGCCCAGCCACGGCCCGACCACGCTGAGGCGCAGCCCCAGGCCCACGACGAAGATCAGGAGGCACAGGATCGTCAGTCCGGTGGCGATGACCGCGGCCAGCACGACGCCCGAGCGGTGGCTGGCCAGCGCCGACAGGAAGACCGTGATGAACAGCGAACCCGCGAGGCCGAGGCCGCGGACGGTCAGACCGAAGAGCAGGATCGACCCGAGGATCAGGCCGATCGCCTTCCAGTTGACCGGGCCGACTGACCCTTCCTCAGCCGCGAGCCAGCCCTTGGCGGCGGTTACCCCGCCTAGCATCACGAGCAGGCCCCCGAGCAGCAGCGGGAAGTACCCGGGGCCCATGCTCAGGGTCGAGCCGATCTGGTACGTCGCGGAGGTCGCCGCGAACGCCAGCCCGAACCCGATGAAGATCAGCCCGGCGAGGATGTCCTTCGTGGCACGTTGATGCACGTGGCGCCTCCGCTCCCTCGCCGCGCTGGTCGTCGCAGGACCGGCGCAGCTACGGCGCCGTAGCTCCCGACGCCTCGAGGATCGGCTTCCAGAGCTCGAGCTGCGAGCGCAATCGCTCCGTGTGGGCCTCCGGCGTGACCTGGTCTTCGGGGACCGGGGCCGTGCCGAGCTCGGCGAACTTGGTGACGACGTTCTGGTCCTTCAACGCGGCCTTGAGCGCCGCGTTGAGCTTCTGGACCACCTCGTCCGGCGTGTCCTTCGGGACGTAGAGGCCGTGCCACACGGTGACCTCGAAGTTCGGCAGGCCGCCTTCCGCGGCGGTCGGCAGGTCCGGCAGCGCGGCATTCCGCTCCTTCGTCGTGACCGCATAGCCCTTGATCGCACCGTCCTTGATCTGGCCGGTCGTGTTGGTCGTCTGGTCGCACATGAAGTCGACTTGGCCGCCGACGAGGTCAGTCATCGCCGGCCCGGTGCCCGTGTACGGGACCTCGGTCACCTTGACGCCGACGGCCTGCATGAACAGCAGTCCGCACAAGTGCGAGGCCGCTCCGGGACCCGCATGCGCGTAGGTCAAGGTGTCCTTGTTCGCCTTCACGTAGTCGATCAGGGCCTTCAAGTCGCCCGGCGGGAGGTCCTTCTTACCGACGATCGTCATCGGCACGTCGGTGACGAGGCCGATCGTCCTGAAGTCGTCCAGTGGCTTGAACGGCAGGTCCTTGTACAGCGCCGGCGCCGTGGACATCCCGATGTGGTGCATCAGGACGGTGTAGCCGTCCTTGGCGGCGGTCGCGACCTGTCCGGCGCCGAGCGTGCCGCCAGCGCCGCCGACGTTCTGGACGACGATCTGCTGGCCGAGCGTCTTGCCCATCGGCTCCGCGATCAGCCGAGTCACCGTGTCGGTGGGACCACCGGCGTTGAACGGGACCACGAAGTTGATCGTCCGGTTCGGATACGACCCGGTCGCGGGCTGGCTGGCGGCACCGGACGGTGTGGCGGCGGCACTGCCCGCCGGCGCCGTCGTCGCGCCACCGCCGGCACACGCGCTGACGAGCAGCGACGCGACGGCGAGTCCTGCGAGAAACGTACCCCTCCGTCGTGTTCGGCCGGCGGTGCGCGGCCTGACCTCGATCCGCTCGTGCTGTCGCATGGTCGCGACCCTCCTCAATTGCGTCCCCGCCACACGGGGATGGCTGAACCCTACGGACCGAAGTGCTGGAAGCGCAAGCGTCGGGCCAGCGTGGCTGCCTCCCAACGGCATGTCACGCGGCGGTCCAGACCCGGTAGTGCGGCGACCCGCGCTCGCGATGCTTGTGAACGGCGCGCTCAGCGCGCAGCTCGAACAGCACGTCGTCCGGGCCGACGTCGTCGCCGTGAACCGCCTCGACAGCGGCACGCTCGGCCGCCTCGGTCACGCGCCGCGCCCGTCCGCCGACCATGAACTCCTCGTCGTCCCACGAATCAGCCGCGGGCAGGGTCGGGAACGCGTGGAGCGCGAAGTGGCCGTTCTCTAGCAGGTCGCGGAGCTTCGGCGAGCCGGCGAGTACGAACACGTACAGCCCGCCGTCGTGCAGCATCACGGTGACCGGGTGGACCCGCGGGGCACCGTCGACGCGGACCGTGGCGAGGTAGCCGACGGTGAACGCCCTGAACAGCCGCTCCGCCGCCGCCGCCAGCTCCGGGGCCTCGGCCGCGAAGGCAGCCCACGTCCGGGGCAGCGAGGGGAACGGCGCCGACATGGCAGGACTCGGCGCCGATACCGCCGGGACCGTCGCCGGGGTGTCC
>JACDBP010000106.1 GCA_013694835.1 Chloroflexota bacterium | reverse complement strand
GTTCCACCTGGAAGCCGATCTTCGCTGGCTCGAGCTTACGGAAGCCCGCGTCGATGAGCTACGCCGAAACCTGTTGCAGACCCCGGAGGCCACATGATCGCCACGCCCATGTCCCAGGACACGCGATCGGTCGCGGCGCAGCCGCACACCGAGCGGGCGCTTGCCCCACCGATCCTCGCCGCCAACGGTCTCCGCAAGCGGTTCGGTCAGACCGAGGCGCTGTAGTCGTGTCGCTCCAGCCGTCCGAGGAAGCCATCAGGAAGGCCCAGGTCCAGCAGCGATTCGGGGCCGAGGTTGACCCACTCGCTCGCGAGCCCGTAGGTGCGTGCGACATCGATGATCGCGACCGAGAGCGGTTCGGGCATCGGTCGCATCGGCTTGACACCGTCGGCCGTCCACTCGCCGAGCAGGTCGAGGTCCTTCGTCGTCGGTCGCGTCACGAGTCCGCGCAGGATGAGGTTGCCGCCCCCGATGAGGACGACCTCGTAGTGGAGCCCACGGGCTTCAAGGACCTCCCCGAGCGCCCGCAGCGCTGTCTCGAGCTGGCTTCGACCGACGGACGTCATCGTCCGACTCTAAACGAGGGTCCAGTAAGAGTCAATCCAGCGAATCGCCAATGTCACTCTACTCACGAAGACACGGACACCCGAGCCGCGCACCGATGAACGGGAACCGCCTACTGCTTGTTGAAGCCGTCCGCTATCACCCGGACCGGATCCAGGCCGGCGACAGCGACCCAGCGAACTAGCAAGTCGCGCCCGGCCGGCCGGACGGGCGGACACGAAACGGCACCCGTCCGCTCGAGGCAGGACGGGCGCCGTGGGGTCGGCCTCAGCCGGCCATCATCGGGGCAAGGACGCTACGGTCGCGTCATCCCGAAGGTGTAGCTGCCGCTGCCGCTGTACGAGTAGACCCGCCAGTAGTAGTACCCGACGGATCCGCTGTAGCTGATGTCCTCGGACGAGCTCGCACTCTCGGACACGGCCACCCTGGTCCAGCCGAAGCCGTTCCAGCGGTAGAGCGCGAGATCGAAGTCGGCACCCGACGCCGGGCCGCGTAGGCAGCCGCGATGGATGCCGGTCCGGGGCGAATAGAAGTAGGTGCCATTGGGGTGGAGGTCAGCATCACCGGTGCCGCTGAGCGAGCCGGAGTAGCTCTCGGCGAGACCGCACCCGGTGGGTGGCGGCGGAGGCGGCGGCGACGAGCCCCCAAGCGTATAGAGGAGCCGGTTCGGCGAGCCGCTCCCTGCGCTGGTGACGACACCGACCGTCGCCGTGTTGACGAGCTGGTCGCGGACCTGCTGCGGGGTAGCCGAGGGGTTGCTCTGCAGGTACAGTGCCGCCGCGCCGGCGACGTGGGGCGTCGCCATGGAGGTGCCGCTGATGGTGTTCGTGCCGTTGTTGAGCCAGGCCGACGTGATGCTCGACCCGGGGGCGAAGATGTCGAGGCAGGTGCCGTAGTTCGAGTACGACGCCCGCGCATCGGAGCTGGTGGTGGCGCCGACGGTGATGCCCTCGGCGGTGCGCGCCGGCGACGAGTTGCAGGCGTTGGCATTGTCGTTGCCGGCCGCCAGTGAGTAGCTGACGCCGTCGGCGATCGAATTGCGGACGGCCTGGTCCAGAGCCGAGTTGGCGCTCCCGCCGAGGCTCATGTTGGCGACGGCCGGTTGGCCTGCCGTGTGGTTGCCGGTCACCCAGTCGATACCGGCGATGACCTGCGAGTTGGTCCCGGAGCCCTGGCAGTCGAGGACTCGCACGGCCACCAGGGTCACGCCCTTGGCGACGCCGTACTGGTTGCCACCGACCGTACCCGCAACGTGGCTGCCGTGGCCATTGCAGTCGTCCGCGTTGCCACCGTCGATGGCGTCGTAGCCGTTGATGGCCCGCCCACCGTAGTCGCTGTGGTCCAGGTCGAGACCGGTATCGATGATGTAGGCCTTGACGCCGGATCCGGTGAAGTCGTAGTGGTAGTTGCTGTTCAGCGGCAGGTTGCGCTGATCGACGCGGTCCAGGCCCCACGAGGGTGGGTTCGCCTGGTCGCCGACGATGCGGACTCGCTGGTCGGCCTGGACGTAGGCGACGCGGCGGTCAAGAGTCAGCCTCGTGACGGCCGACGCGGAGAGCGTCGCGGCGAAACCGCGGAGAGCCCTCGTGTAGGTGAAATGCACCCGGCCGCCAGCGCTCTTGACGGTGCCCAGGGCGCGGGACACGTCGTGGGCGGCGGCACCCTTCTTGAAGACGACGATGTAGCGGTCCTTGACGGCATCCCTGGCGCCGCGACCGATGACCGGCGCACGAGCGGGATCTCCGGCAGAGGGCGCCGAAGGACGAGGCGAGGCTCCGATGCTCGCCGAGGCGAACAGGACCGAGGACACCAGGGCGGCCACGGAAGGGGCGGCCCATCGGGCGACTTGACTGCGCACGCGATCGATCTCCCATCTCGATGCTTCATCACGGGCACACCGCGCCGCGCAGATACGAGCGCTTCGCGGACCCGGTGTGCCATCTCAGTACGGCTCGCTCAGAGGCATCCTCCCCGCCACGCACCCAGGGACGAGGGTCGTGTACGCGCGACCCCTTCGACGCGCGCGACTTGGGTCATCGACGGATCGCGAGGTGGGACGTCCCCGCGCTCGGCGGGCATCGGCGCATGGCGGGCACCTTCATATGCCGACCGAGCGGCGGATGTCAACGGCTCTGCGCGCGCGTGTGGCCAGGGTGCACCACCACTTCGCGCATCATCAAGCGATGGACCGCCGACGCGTCGCGCTCGCCACGTCCGCTGCCCTGCCGTCGCTGACGCCCGACGACCGGCTGGTGGTCGATGCATTGGCAGATCTCGGGATCGTGGGTGAGGCCGCGATCTGGTCCGACACCTCCGTCGACTGGTCCGCCTTCGACCTGGTGGTCCTTCGCTCGACCTGGGACTATCACCGCCGGCCGGAGGCCTTCGAGCAGTGGACGTCAGATGTCGCTACGCGAACGACGCTCCTGAATCCGCTGGCGGCCGTCCGCTGGAACGCCGACAAGCGCTATCTCGCCGACGTGGCCGCTGCCGGTCTTCCGATCGTGCCCACCGTCTGGCTCGGGCCGGACGACGCCACGGATGTACCCCGACAGCTGATGGAGCGTGGCTGGAGCGACGCGATCGTGAAGCCGCGCATCTCCGCTACGGCCCATCGGCTCCATCGGATCTCGGCCCGCGATCCGGATACGGCCATCCGGCTCGCCGAGGATGCCATCGCCGGACACGGCGCGCTGCTCCAGCCGTTCGTCCCGTCCGTTGCGGAGGCGGGGGAACTGTCGCTCGTCTTCCTGGGCGACACCTTCGGCCACGCCGTCCGCAAGGTCCCCCGCAGCGGCGAGTTCCGGGTCCAGCATGACTACGGCGGCCACGAAGAGGCTGCCGCGGCAGGGCCGGCGGAGCTGGAGCTGGCCCGTCGGTCCCTGGCGCTGTCGCCGGCGCCGACGCTCTATGCCCGCGTCGACCTCGTCCACGACGCCGCCGGTGATGCGCAGGTGATGGAGCTCGAGCTGATCGAACCGGCACTCTTCTTCCTGCTCGGCCCGGCATCTGCCCGGCTGATGGCCGAACGGATCCGGGACTGGCCGTTGCCCTAGCCCTGCTGCGGTAGAGTCGGCGGCCGGCTCCGTCGCGCCGGCAGCTCATCTGACCGGAGACGCATGGAGACCTTCGAAGCGCTGCTCGCGCTGCTTGCGGCGATGGTCGTCGTGGTGACGATCGCGCGGCGGGTGCGCCTGCCGTACCCCATCCTGCTCGTCCTGGGCGGCTTGGCGCTCGGCTTCGTGCCTGGAGCCCCGCGACTCGAGGTCGAGCCGGAGCTCGTGCTCGCCATCTTCGTGCCTCCGCTCCTGTTCGCGGCCGCCTACCTGACGCCGTTCCGCGACTTCGTAGCGAACAAGCGGGCCATCGCCTTCCTCGCCCTCGGCCAGCCGCTGCTGATCATGGCCCTGGTCGCCGTCGTCACGAAGACGGCCCTGCCGGAAGTGCCATGGGCCGCCGCCTTCGCTCTCGGCGCCATCGTGTCGCCGACCGATGCCATCGCCGCCACCGCCGTCTTTCGCCACCTCGGGGCGCCGCGTCGGCTGGTCGTCGTGCTCGAGGGCGAAAGTCTCGTCAACGACGCCGTCGCGCTGGTGGCCTACCGCACCGCCGTCGCCGTCGTGGCGACCGGCTCGTTCGTCGTCGCCGACGCCATCGGTCAGTTCGCCCTGGCCGCCGTCGGCGGCGTCGTCCTCGGGCTCGCCGTGGGCTTCGTCATGGCGGAGATCTTCCGACGCATGGACGACCCTCCGGTCGAGGTGGCGCTGACCCTGCTGGTCCCGTTCGTCGCCTACCTTCCCGCCGAGCAGCTCCACCTCTCGGGGGTGCTGGCGGCGGTCACCGTTGGCCTCTACCTGAGTCGTCGTGCGGCGCGGCTGCTGAGCTCGGACACGCGGATCCTCATCGGCGGGGTGTGGCAGATCCTGACGTTCGTGCTGAATGGATTCGCGTTCATCCTGATCGGACTCCAGCTGCCGGAGATCCTGGCGTCGGTTCGAACGCGTCCGCTGCCGGAGCTCGTGCTCCTGGTCCTGGCCGTCTGTGCCACGGTGGTAGTCGGGCGCCTCCTCTCCGTCTATCCGGCGACCTACCTGCCCCGGATGCTGGTTCCGTCGATCCGCGCGAACGACCCGGCGCCATCGAAGCGGATCGTGTTCACGGTCGGCTGGGCAGGCATGCGAGGCGTGGTGTCCCTGGCGGCGGCATTGGCCCTGCCCTCTGACTTCCCTGAGCGGGAGCTGATCCTCCTCCTTACGTACGCGGTGATCCTGACCACGCTCGTCGGACAGGGCCTGACGCTGCCGTTCGTGATGCGGCGCGCCGGCGTCGCTGCCGAGGTCGGCGTGAACCCCGAGGAAGTGACGGCACGCGAGGCGGCGGCTGAGGCAGCGTTGGGCGAGCTGGTGGAGCTGAGGGGCAGGTGGCCGGATCACCTGGAGCTGATCGACCAGCTGGAAGCGACATACCGGCACCGCGCCCGTCACCTGCCGGGCGGTGAGGGGACCGAGGAGGACTTCGACCAGGAGCTCGTCGAGCACCAGGCCATCCGACGCTCCGTTCTCGCCGCCGAACGCAACGCCGTCATCGAGCTGCGCGACCACGGCGTGATCAATGACGAGGTGCTCCGCACGATCGAACGGGAACTTGACCTGGAGTCTCTGCGGATGGAGGCGTGAGCCCTGCCGACGATGTAGTGAAGGATGGCTCCGAGGTCGCGCCCGACGGCAGCCCGATCCAGGTCTACCGACGCCTGCCGCCGATGGGTGAACCGGAGATCGTCCACGCCGCGATCCCCGCGGGCGCGACCGTCCTCGAGCTCGGTGCCGGTGCGGGCCGGGTCACCATGCCGCTAATAGCACTTGGCCACCCGGTGACCGCGGTGGACGAGTCGCCGGCGATGCTGTCGACGATCCGCGGGGCCGATATCGTGAAGGGAGACGTTCGTACGCTGGACCTCGGGCGGTCGTTCGGCGCCGTGCTCGCGGCGAGCCACTTGCTCAACACCCCAGAGCCGTTCCGGAGCGCAGTGCTGAGCACGGTACGCAGGCACCTCGCGCCCGGGGGCGTCGCACTCTTCGAGGTCTATGCGCCGGGGATGGACTGGCCGGCCGCGGTCGGGCGGCTGTCACGCATCGGCCACGTGGCCGTGACGGTCGAGCGCGCCGAGGTATCTGGTCGTCGGATCGACGCCACCGTGGCCTATGCGATCGGCGGCCGAACATGGAGGCAGGCGTTCGTGGCCGAGATGCTTGATGAGGACGATGTCCGTGCCGAGCTCGCCCGTGCCGGCCTTCGATTCGACCGGTGGCTCGACCGGTCGAAGGGCTGGTTCGCAGGGTCGCACCTCCCCTGACGGAGGCAAGCGAGCCGGCGACCGGGCATCATCGCGCCATGGAACAGCACGGGACCGAGGGACCGTACGCCGTCGATGACGCGCTCGACGAGTTCTACGAGCGACTTGCCGAGGTCACGCCGTTCGAAAGCCACGCGATGGTCGCCGCGTGGGGCGCCATCGATCCCGCCGAACGGACCGCGGCATGGCGGCTCGTCCGCGAAGGGACGTCCGCCTCGGATCGCGACGACCTCTTGGACGAGGCGCGCGAGGCCGTCATGCGCTGGTCGCGCGAGTCAGGTTCCGCGCTCCAGGGCTCTCCCTACTCCCTGACCCATGGCGACGACCTCAGCCGTGCGGAAGCGCGCGCCAAAGCGCTGCCGCCGGTGCTGGATGCCGCGGCCGCGTTG
>JACDBP010000227.1 GCA_013694835.1 Chloroflexota bacterium | reverse complement strand
TGCCCTACCCCGTGCTTGCGGTGACCGGCGGCCGCGGCCGGAGTGCCGCAGACGGTGGGAACGCCGTCGTGCGGCGCCTGGCCCTGGACGATGGCGCCCAAGCCGCGACGGGCGGCCATGCGTCGTGCCCTGGGTCCTGTGGAGCCTCGGTCAGCGTGAAGTCGATGAGGGGATCTGGACGGGCTTGCGCGAGCGATCGGCGGCACACCCGGCGCCGGATTCCTGGCACGGCTGGAGGAGGGGAACATCGGCACGTCATCGAGCCTGGTGCTGAAACTCGCGGCCGCGCTCGACCTCCCGTTCGATGCGTTGCTGAACGCCGCGGGATTCGCCACCGCGCAGCAGCGCCCAGACGCATTGCTCGAGCTCGGCCGCGACGGTGCTCCTCGGCGAACGAACGGGAGGTAGCCGAACCAGACCGCCACGGCCGGCGTGCCCGACCCAGTTCTCGATCGAGCGACGACCGATCAGCCTAGGAGACCACCACGCGATCGCGGCCGAGACGCTTCGCCTCGTAGAGGGCGGTGTCCGCGAGCTCGACCAGCTCACCGAACGAGCCGCCGCCCTGTGACCCGCTCACGGCGAGACCGACCGAGACGCTCACCTGTCCAGCGACGCCGAGCTGCTCCTCGCCGAGCGAGGCGACCGCCGCGCGGACCCGTTCGGCGACCTCGGCTGCCTGGTCGCGCGTGGCCCGCTTCAGGATCACGACGAACTCTTCGCCGCCGTAGCGTGCCGGGGTGTCCTCGCCGCGGATCGATGTGGTGATCGCGCCGGCGACCGCCCGCAAGACGCGGTCGCCCGCGGCATGCCCGAATCGGTCGTTGAGGCTCTTGAACCGGTCGATGTCGATCATCAGCACGCCGATCGAGTCTCCCGCCCGCCGGCCGAGGCGGATGACTCCTGCAAGCTCGTCGAAGTAGCGGCGGTTGGGCAGACCCGTGAGCGCGTCCAGGTTGGCCTGCTGCTCGACATCCGCGTAGGCGTGTGCCCGCGCCAGGGCCAGCGAAACCTCCTCCGCAGCCCAGTCGAGGAGCCGCTGGCTGCTGGAGGGCCACGACCGCCCGGCCCGGTGGGCGATGACGAGCGCGCCCACGATCCGTTTCCCGTCCACCAGGGGCGCGGCAAGGGTGTCCCGCAGGCCATAGTCGCTGCGCATCCGAGCGGCCACCTGCTCGGCGGCGAGGCGTGCCCTGGCCGAGAGCCCAGGCTCCGAGCCGACAGCCGGCTCCGGCTCCAGAACGGACGAGGGCAGGAAGCTGGTCGACGGTGGCACGGCGTCGCGCGCCGAGACCAGGGTCGTCTCGAGCACCCGGTCAGCGCGACGAAGGCGGGAGATCACGACATGGCCGGCTCCGGACGCGACGCACAGCTCCTGGACGATGGCCTGGACGACCGATTCCGGCGAGACCGACCGGGAGAGGCCCTGGAGCAACCGTCCGAAGGATGCCTCGCGTGCCTCGCGACGGTCCGCGCGGACCGCTTCCGCCCGACGCTGGGCGAGGATCCCGAGGCCGACGGCAGCGACGAGCGCCAGCTGCAGTACCTCGAGCGGCCTCACGGGGCCGTCAAGGATCGCCAGCGCAGCGACGAGGCCGAGGAGCGAAAGGAGCACCCACGTCACGGGCGTTGCCCGTCGCAGCAGTCGCTCCGCCGCCCCGTCGCCGCGCGGCATCTAGAGAGGGTCGGAGTCGGTCACGGCCCCGAGGATGTGCTGCCGCGCCCCGCCTGTCCAGCCGGACCAAGGGGGTACTTTGGTAAGTCTCCCGTGCCCGCAACCGGGACCGGGTCGGCGCCGAGGAGCCCTGCGGCTCGCCGCCGAGCCTACGGCGCGCGGAGGCGGACCACGCGCGTGTCGCCGGCTGGCACATCGAGCTCGAACCGACCCGTCCCGGGCGAGGCTGCTGTGACGCTGACAGGAGACCCGGTCACCAGCTCGCGGCCGGTCAGGCTCGACGGGTCGACCGCGGAGCCACGCATGCCGAAGCTCACGATCACCCGTTTCGCTGCGGAAGAGGGGTTCCGGATGGTGAGGTACTGGACACCGTCCTCGATACCTCCGAAGCGCTCCAGCCAGGCATCGGCGTCACCGGTCCACGCCCCGGTCACTGGCTCCCAGCCCGCTGTGTTGATCTCGCGGAACAGCGGCGTGTAGCGGAGGTAGAGGCCGCGAACGGCCTCTGTCAGGTTGGTGCCGCCGCCGATCCCGGCGAAGATGCCGTAGAACAGGTTGAGCTGGAGCCGATCCTCGACCTGCGCGGTGGTCAGCGAGCCATCCGACACCAGCGGGTCCAGCGTGGAGACCGGACGCTGGTGAGCCAGCGAGCGCTTCAGCAGGGCCAGCGAATCGACCGTGCTGTACGGCTCGACGACGGCTTTCTCGGGTAGGCCACGCTCGATGCCGAAGTAGTCGATCACGTCTGCGCCGAACCAGTTCAGCGCGCCCGCATCGCTGGCATTGAAGTTGGCGCTGAAGATCATGCCGAGGGAGTGCGCGTAGTCGGAGGTGCGCACCAGTTCCCGGTAGTCCGTGAAGACGATCCGCTTCGACACCTCGGCGGAGTCATAGCTGAACGTGAGCGGGAGCTCCGCGGACGCCCAGTGGGCGGGCGAGTAGTCGTCCGTCGCGGCCCACCGCCGCATCCCTGACGTCGAATCCATGTGCAGCCCGTCGAGCTGGACGCCGGCGGCCGCGGCGCCTTCCACGCCTGGGTCCAGCTGGTAGGTTCGCGAGACCCTCGTCCAGTCGGTGGCGCCCGGGAGCGGATCGAGGTCCTGGTACCAGTTCAGGTAGAAGCTGTCACGCCAGGGGTACCCCTCGTAGATCCGCTGGCCGTTCAGGTCGAGCGGCGTCGATCGAAGCGCGGCCGCGGCCCGGTCGGCACGGGCGCGTTCCCGGAGCGTCGCCCTCGGTCCGTCCGCCTCGTCCCGGAGCGACTGGACGGCCGCCGCGTAGGTCGGGAAGACGCCGAAGGTCCCCTGCTCCTGCTTGTACCCCCAGTGGTGGTTGTAGAGGACCGAGTACAGCCCCTCCTCGTCGTCCTTTGCGACCAGCGCGGCATTCGCCTGGCCGATCTGACCAGAAGCCAGGGGCACCATGTCCAGGCCGATCCCGAAGTCCTTCGTCCTGTCGCTCCACGCACCGTAGGCGGCGCGCGCACCCCAGCCACCCTCGCGCGCGGGGTCGGTCCGGCGCGTGAAGAAGTCCGGGTACATCCGGTAGTAGTGCTCGGTGGCCGCGCGGAAGCCCCAGGCGGGCGCGGACGTGAAGATCACGAACCGGAATGTCGCCACTGGCCCGAGGCCGGTGGCGCGAGGTGAGATGCCCAGGTCGAAGCTGATCGTCAGGCCCGACGGCGAGTACCGCAGCCGCTGGATGCGCGGCATGTCCAGCGGGATCCCCATCGACAGCGACGACTGCTCGTCACTGATCGTGCCCCATGGGTAGCGGGAGGTCCGCTGGGGTTGCAGTCGCGTCTCGTTGGCATACGTTCCGCTCGAAGCCATCGTTCGTTGGCGGCGCCCGTCGTCGTGCCAGGACCAGCCCGTGGCGTTCACCGGCAGCGTGTAGCTGAGCTCCAGCGGGACGTCGGCGTTCGAGGTGCTGCTGACGCGGCCGTCGACCGTGATCCGGTCTGCCGAGGCGGTGTAGGTCGCATTCAGGGTCAGGCCACCGGAGATCGAGGCCACCTGTCGCAGCGCACCAGGGCCAGCCGTCGTGACCGTGCCCCCGAAGCGCTGGCTGGTCGGCTGGAGCACTTCGCGCAGTGCCAGATCGTCGAACCAGACGGTCCCACTCCCGTCGACGATCTTGAGCGTGAGCTGGAGGGCTCGCGCGCCGGGCACCGTCCGGACGGCGAGCGTGCGGCGATGCCAGGCCGTCGTATCGGTATAGCTCGACAGCGCGGTCAGGAACCGGGTGGTGGTACCGGTGACCTCGCTCACGGCGACGCGCGCCGGGACCGGGTACTGATCGGTGGTGGTGCGTGGTCCGCTGGGCTGGAGCCGATCCGTGCGGAACCAGCCGGAGAGCGAGTACGCCGTGTTCGGGCGGACGGCGACGTCCATCGTCAGGGTGCGGCTG